>CACYCJ010000048.1 GCA_902772925.1 uncultured Lachnospiraceae bacterium | reverse complement strand
AGGAAGCACCATTGACCTTACGCTGCTTGATATGAAAACCGGCAAGGAGCTTGATATGGGCAGTCCCTTTGATATGTTCAGCGAGGTATCGCATCCCGATTACAGAGGAATTACCGATGAACAATACGACAACCGTATGATGCTTCAGGCAACCATGATGAGAAACGGATTTGTTCCCATTGACTGTGAATGGTGGCATTTTACCCTGAAGAATGAGCCATTCCCCGATACATACTTTAATTTCCCGGTAAGCAAAGAAGTATTCAAAATATAGCGTGATAAAATAATACGCGGGGACGTTATTCCAGTCCCCGCGTATTATTTTATCTACTCCTCTACTCCGAGCTCCTTCAGTACTCTGATGAGCCCCTCTACTGTCTCTATTTTGGCGGCAGCCTCTTCATCCATTTCCACATTAAATTCTTCTTCCACTGCCATTACAAGATCATACAGATCAAGCGAGTCAGCTGCCAGATCGTCCTTAAATGATGTCTCACGAGTAATCTCCTGCGGCTGAACACCCAGGTGATCGGAGATCAGATCGACTAATTTATCAAATATCATCAGTAAAGTCTCCTCGATTTTATTTCTGGTCGGTTGTAACCCTGTAAACCCTCTTCTTTTCTTTATTTGAATTATTGTTAAATATAGTACTCATTGCCGGCTGTTTTTTCTTATTCGTACCCATAACAACCGCAATGATAATGGGATATACAAGTATTACATACACCGTGATCAGAATACTGTAAAGAAGAGCACCGTTGTTTTCGCCCAACTTTTCTGCAAGCAGGCCTCTTACGGAATAGATCATTACAAATGCAGGTATAAGACCTATGACAGTTGTAATAATACCCTTTAAGCTAAAGCCTGTTGCTTCAAACTTGATCCATTTCTTTTCGATAAGTCTTGAAACGCAGAATGCCCCGAGCATTCCGACTCCTCTGAAGCCTTCTGCCGCCATATCGGCACCGTTTACTATAACATCTCCGCTTTCGGTATAAATGCTCGGATAATTCATTAATTTGAAATTAAAGTACCATATTACCGAAGCTGCAATTCCGATAAAGAGGAAAAAGTTTTCCTTATCCGGATTCTGTTCAAGGTAATTAAACAGGAAATAAAATGCAATAAGTATCACAAGTGAAATAGCAAATCCTACAAGCACTTCCCAGATTGTGCTTACCCCGAGATAAATCCTTGAAAATGCGGTAGCACCTACAAGTATCCAGCAAAGCACCGAGCAAACACGAGTGGCAACCTTTTCCCATGCGGAAACAGCAATGCCGCCGTATAATGCTGTTGCAGTCGATGTGGTATAACTGGGGAATGAATATCCCTTTAAAGCTCCTTTAACCACTCTGCTGTCAGGTACCACTCTCGGATCCTTGATCCACGGTCTGTTCACCTTCATCGAAAGCCTTATAAAGGAACCTATCACAGAGCTTACATAATAGGTCGTAAGCGTATATAAACCTTTTTTCTTATCTACACACCAATAAATAAATATAGGTATCAAGATAAGATATGTAACCGAAAATGTTGACAGCCAAACCATTATCGTAGTCAAAAATCCGCCAATGTTTTCCCTTATAGCCTGAAAGAAAAGCAAAATACCAATGTCCATAAAATGTCCTCCCCCACAATTTTTATATCTAAATTATATCACAGTTCAAAGTATTATCAAGAAATTTGATTATAACTTCTTTTTCTATAAACGTAGAATCCGAAATATGCCACCGATATAATCAAAAGCACCACTAAGGCACCTATCGGCGTATCATCTGCAGTCTTTTTCGGAACTGCCTTTTCATCAGCTGACGGCCCTGAAGGTGTATCCGGAGCTACAGGTTTGTCAGGTGTGACCGGATCATCAGGTTTTATCGGTTTGTCAGGATTATCCGGATTGTCAGGCGTATCAGGATTGTCGGGTGTCACCGGGTCATCGGGTGTATCAGGATCGTCAGGTGTCACCGGGTCGTCAGGGCTATCGGGATCATCAGGTGTCACCGGGTCATCGGGACTATCGGGATCATCGGGATCTACCTTTCTATCCCTGTATTCGGCATATAATGTGATATCCTCATCATAAGCCTTAGCTGGATCCTTTTCGGTATCCGGAACATATATTTTCCCGTCCTCTGTACACCAGCCGTAAAATACTTTACCCTCCTTCTTGGGAGCCTCCTTCAATTTTGTTATCGGTATACCGGTAAGACACTTTTCCTCTGCATATATCTCTCCATCAACTATATATGTAACAGTATATTT
>CACYCJ010000047.1 GCA_902772925.1 uncultured Lachnospiraceae bacterium | reverse complement strand
GCACCCTTGTTGTAATTCTCACGCTTCTCAAAACCACATTTATCCTTTACCTGCGCTATGTTGAGATTGGTAACATGGAATCCATACTTCTCCTGCACATATTCCGTAACCTCACGATATGTAGCTTTTCCTTGCTCTACAATATGGTGATCCGGCTCATAGTCAACGTACATATACTCGTCGACATCTTTCCAACCCAAAAGAACAACAGTCTCCACATGCCCGGAGTGACAAAACTGATCGTAGACAGCAACCCTTTTAACTTCAAAGCCATGTGTTGTAAGAAGCTTTAAATCTCTTGCTAAAGTGGCAGGGTCGCAAGATACATATACCATTTTCTCCGGAGACATATCTGATATTGTCCGAAGCAGCTTTTCATCGCAGCCCTTTCTCGGAGGATCCACAACCACCACATCGGCGCTTATACCCTTTGAAAAGCATTCCGGCACTATCTCTTCTGCTTTTCCGGTAAAAAACTCCGCATTCTCTATACCGTTTATTTTTGCATTAAGTCTTGCATCCTTAATCGCATCATCAACAATTTCTACGCCGTAAACCTTTTTTGCCTTATCCGCAAGGAACAAAGAAATGGTGCCTATACCGCAGTACATATCCCAGACGGTCTCACTACCCGATAAATCCGCATATTCCAAAACTTTTCCGTATAATCTTTCCGTCTGACACGGATTAACCTGATAAAAAGAAAGAGGTGATATTTCAAACCTTACCCTTCCTATGTAATCGGTAATCCTTTCTTTTCCGTAAAACGGAACCGATTTATATCCGAGTATTCTGTTTCCCTTTTCCTTATTAATATTAAGCTGTACCGACTCCAAAGTAATTTTGCCTTTTTTTTCGGGAGTACTTGAGTCTTCGTCATCCGAAACAGAGCTTAATGAATCATTATAATCAAAAACGGCCGCATTCAAAAGCTTTACCAGTTCATCCCTGTGTGGCAGATCATCACCGTTTATGACGATCACAACCATAAGCTCGCCGGTATGAAAGCCCACTCTTGTAACTATATGGCGAACCAGGCCGGTCCCTTCTGTTTCATTATAGGTTGAAATATTGTACAGCTCCATAAAACGGATTGCCGCCTTAGTTATATATGTGTTTATTGCATGTCCCGTGACACATTCACTCTGAGGAATGATATCGTGAGAATGTGACGCATAAAAACCGACTACGATTTTACCGTCCTTACTTCTTCCCACCGGAAACTGCATTTTATTTCTGAAATGATACGGATCTTCCATACCATGCGGTTCCTCCATGATGCTCTCAACATCAGTTAATCCGCCAATCCTTGTAAGCACATTCTTTACTTTATTTTGCTTATAATCCAGCTGTGCTTTGTAATCCATATGCATGAGAGTGCAGCCGCCGCAGGGACCCGAAATTTCACAGCGGGGCTCGGTCCTGTATGGAGATTCTTTGATAATGCTGTCTACTCTGCCGTAGCAAAGATTCTTCTTCACCTTGATAATCTTGACATTTATAGTGTCACCGATCAGAGCACCCTTTACAAAAACAGCCATTCCGTCTATATGACCTATGCCCTCACCATCGTTTCCTATATCTTCTATATACATTTCATAAATATCATTCTTTTGAAGCATTCCAACCTCTCTCCCAACCTGTTATCTCGGTCTTGTACATACAGAAAAAGCAGAATCCTCACGAATTCTGCTTTTTCTCCTTCTTTCGACGCCGTAAAGACCGTCTCATTTTACCAAGCCTTGCTCCTGTCCGTCAATCAATATCCGGGAAGCTTGTCATGCAGGTAATCCTTAACCTCCGACTTTTCCATATCAAGCGCTATGGCAAGTTCGCCATACAAGCTGTCTTCGGCAATATGGAAATACTTCGAATCGGACGCGGTTGCCTTTTTACCTGCCGCTTCTCTCTTTTCAATTCTGAAGCAGATAGTTTTAATCATACTAACTATCTTTACCGGATCACAGGTAAGAAGCGCAGACTTATAATCCTGATCGATCTTTCTTTCGTCTTTGATATCAAGAGTTCCGATATCCGGAATGGTCTTTATGAATTCCTTCGCCTCGTTCTCTGACATCACTTCACGCATAACTACTCTGCTGTTATCTACAGGGGTCATGATCGAACTATCTCTAATATAAATGGGTTTTAGCGTATAATAAATTCGGCCATCATCAAAATTCCTGTCTTCGATAGGGCCAACCTGCTCTACCTTACAGACACCACTGTTACCATAGATGATATAATCTCCTTTACTAAACACCGGGCATCACGAATATCATTCCTAACAACTCCTTTTCTGATTATGACTTATACCATCACAACATTCTTAAAACAAAAACTTTAAACCTTCAACCTACAACAATCCTACTGTACCTTGTGTTAATTGTTCGACCAAAAACCCACTTAAAGCATTCTGTGATTATCATTAAATATACCGATAAAAACACGCCTACAAGAGTCATGATAACACTTTGAAGTAGCAAATGTAAGTCAAAAAAAAGGAGTTTTTTAATTTCGTTATTTTGCCCAAACCGATGTAGTTTTTATATACAATGTGACCCGTCTCTTAGCCTTCAAGCAGTTTTTCAATGCTGACTATTCTTACGCATATGGTAAAAAGCTCTGCCGCCACCTTAAGATCCTCGATGGGAGGATATGTAGGTGCAACTCTTATATTTGAATCATAGGGATCATGGTGATAAGGCCATGTCGATCCTGCGCCCGTCATGGTAACACCAGCCTTTTTAGCCTTGTCAACTATAGCCTTTGCACAGCCTTCCATTGAGTCAAAGCTTATAAAGTATCCGCCGAAGGGTTTTGTCCAGTTTCCTACTCCGAGTCCTTCGAGATTAGCACTGAAAATCTCTTCAACAGCCTCAAATTTAGGTCTGATTATGTCGGCATGCTTCTTCATATGCTCTACCATACCGTGAATATCCTTGAAGAATCTTACATGACGAAGCTGATTAACCTTATCATGTCCGATGGTCTGGTTCTGCATCTGCTTCATAATGTCTTCAAGGTTGTTGGGCGAGGTTGCAAGTGCTGCTATACCGCTGCCCGGGAATGTGATCTTTGAAGTTGATGCAAATTTATAAACGAGATCCGGATTTCCTGCTTTTTTACATTCTGCAAGTATCTCGGGTAGAAAATCCTGATCGTGATCGTAAAGATGATGTATACCATAAGCATTATCCCAGAATATTCTGAAGTCAGGTGCCGCAGGCTTAAGATGAGCAAAGCGGAAAACAACCTCATCGGAGTACGAATATCCCTGAGGATTTGAGTATTTCGGGACGCACCAGATACCCTTGATGGAAGCATCCTCGGATACAAGCTTCTCAACCATATCCATATCGGGGCCATCCTCTGTCATCGGAACCGGTATCATATCTATACCGAAATATTCAGTTATGGCAAAGTGTCTGTCATATCCCGGAACTGGACAAAGGAATTTCACCTTATCAAGCTTGCACCAGGGAGTATTTCCGAGAATTCCGTGTGTCATGGCTCTCGAAACGGTATCATACATTACATTTAACGACGAATTTCCGTAAATGATAATATTCGAAGGATTGTTCTCCATCATATCACCTATCAGAACCTTTGCCTCTTCTATACCTGTAAGCACTCCGTAATTACGGCAGTCTGTACCATCCTCACATCTGAGATCCACTGTTGAATTAAGAGCATCCATCATGCCCATTGAAAGATCAAGCTGCTCTTTGCAGGGCTTACCACGGCTCATATCAAGATGCAGATCCATTTCCTGATATTTTCTGTATTCCTCGTTAAGACTCTGAAGCTCCTCAAGGAGTTCTTCCTTTGACATTTCTTTGTACGGTTTCATAATTTCCTCCATATATGGTTAAACTATACTGTTCCGAAGCATTTTACCACAGTCGATACCAATTCACAAGTCCATATGTACGGCTTAGCACCGTTACAGTCTTCTTATCTTAAGTACTTCAGCCCGTTATCTCATCCCAGCTTTCATAAAGCTTTTCAAGGCGGCTCTCAAGATCCTCCTTTTCCTTGGAAAGCTCCAAAAGAAGCGACACATTGCTTCCATTCTCCGGAAGATTAATGGTCACATCGATTTCTGAGATTCTCTCCTCAATGGAATTAATCTCCTCCTCGAGCTTTGATATTCGGTTATTCTTCTTTCTTTCCTCGGCAAGCTTTGCTTTATTCTGAAGATATTCCTCTCTGCTCCCCTTTACGGGAGCGCCGTCCGTAACAGTCTCTCCGGTTAATTCCGGATCATCCGAATTTCCGGGATCAGAGCCGGTTATCATGGTAAAGCCCGTTTTGCTCCTGAGCCTTTCGTCCAAAGGCGCGGGATCATAGCCGTGCTGTACCTTGAAGTAATCATCCCTGTGACTGTCAAAGAAATCATAATCACCTATATAGTTCGTAAGGACTTTGTTTCTAAGCTCCAATATCCTTGTCGCGGTACGATTGATAAAATATCTGTCATGGCTGACATAGAGCACTGTACCCGTATAAAGGCGCACCGCATTTTCGAGGATTTCCTTCGACTGAATATCAAGATGATTCGTAGGCTCATCGAGTATCAGGAAATTTGCCGGAGAAAGCATCAGCTTCGCAAGAGAAACTCTTCCCTCCTCACCTCCGGAAAGATCTCCTATCTTTTTAAACACCTGATCGCCCGTAAAAAGAAATGCGGCGAGCAGATTCCTTATCCTTGTATTATTCAGGTCGGGAAATGCATCACTTATCTCATCAAAAATAGTATTCTCGGGATTAAGATTTTTATGCTCCTGATCGAAGTATCCAATCTTTACACCCGCTCCCAGTCTTACAAGTCCCTTATCCTTTGGAGTCATACCCCCGATGATACGGAGAATGGTGGTTTTACCGGTACCGTTTCCGCCGATAAGAGCAACATGCTCCCCCTTCTTTATATCAAGCCCCAGCTCTTCGAACAGAAGATTTTCACCATATGCCTTTTTTAATCCCTCTGCATAAAGCACATCCTCTCCGGATTCCGAAGAAGGGGTAAAAATGAGTTTCATATCGGTATTTACTTCAGTGGGCTTATCCAGAACATCCATCTTCTCGAGCATCTTCTCGCGGCTCTCGGCTCTTTTGATCGACTTCTCCCTGTTAAAGGACTTAAGCTTCCTTATAACATCTTCCTCATGCTTTATTATCTTCTGCTGATTCAGATAAGCCTTCAGCCTGTCCTCACGGAGTTTTTCCTTTTCACGGGAATAAAAGCTGTAGTCACCGTTAAAGACCGTTGACTGGCCCTGATCAAGCTCCACTATCTTAGTGCAGATCCTGTCGATAAAATATCTGTCATGGCTGACACAAAGAACGGCACCGGGATACGAAGAAAGATACCCTTCAAGCCACCTTACGGAATTGATATCCAGGTGGTTCGTGGGCTCATCAAGGATGATGATATCCGGTCTTGACAGTAAAATGTGTCCCAGAGCGATACGCATTTTCTGACCTCCGGACAGAGAATCTATCTTTCTGTCATAGTCCTCCTCCGTAAAACCGAGCCCCTTAAGTGTTCCGGTTATCTCACTTTCATATGCATAGCCGTTATCACGGTCAAACCTTGTCTGAAGCACATTATATCTTTCCATTGCACGACTCAGCTCGTCACCCTTAAGAACCGACATATCCGCTTCAAGATTCGACATTTCTTCCTTTATATCGAGAATGTACTGTTTAGCCTTCACCATTTCCGCGTAAACGGTATCCCTTGAATCGGATTCCTGATTCTGGGCAACATAACCGATCGATACACCCTTTGAGATTGCACAGTTACCGCTGTCGGGAGTAAGTCTCCCGAGAATAACCGAAAGAAGGGTTGTCTTTCCGGCACCGTTAATGCCGACTAAAGCAACCTTCTCTCCATCATTGATATTAAAATTTACATTCTTTAATATTTCATCCTCACCGTAGGAAAATGAGATATTTTGACATGAAATGATCATAATCGCTCTCAAAGCAGCTTCAATGCTTCATTGATATTTGATACGGGAATCAGCTCGATTCCCTTAATGTTTTTAAGTTCCTTGGAATTCATATTTGAGGAAGGAAGCACCACGGAGTTAAAGCCCATTTTCAGAGCCTCGTTCACTCTTCGTCCTACCGATGAAATGCCTCTTATCTCACCCGCAAGTCCTATCTCTCCGAGTATAGCCATTCCCGAAGGCAGTGATCTGTTTTTGTAGCTGCCCGCTATGGCCATGACGATCCCAAGATCGGCTGAAGGATCGTTTACACGAAGCCCTCCGGCTATATTCACATAGCAGTCGCAGTTCGAAAGAAAAATGCCCGCCCGTTTTTCAAGCACCGCAATGAGCAGATTAACTCTGTTATAATCAACACCCACCGCCGTACGACGGGGCATATTGAAGCTTGAATCGGCTACAAGTGCCTGAAGCTCGACCAAAACCGAACGCGACCCCTCAACTGTGGCAATGACGACTGAACCGGGTACATCAACCGGTCTTCCGCTTAAGAACAATTCGGAAGGATTCTTTACCTCCTCAAGCCCCTCACCGGTCATATTGAATACGCCTATCTCATTTGTGGAACCGAACCTGTTTTTAACGGCTCTGAGGACTCTGAAGCCGCTGCTTTCATCGCCTTCGAAATAAAGCACACTGTCCACCATATGCTCCAATGTCCTCGGTCCCGCAACGGTACCCTCCTTCGTAACATGTCCGACAATGAATACCGCCGTATTTCTCCTTTTAGCAAGAAGAAGCAGACGCGAGGTCACCTCCCTGACCTGAGTGACCGATCCCGGCGCATTATCGATATCCGAAGAGATCATAGTCTGAATGGAATCTATTATTACCACTTCGGAGGCATAAGCCTCCACCTTTTCCTCGATATTATCCAGATCATTATCACAGAGAAGCATCAGCCTTTCGTCATAAGCCCCGAGCCTCTTTCCCCTCATCATGATCTGACTAAGTGATTCCTCACCGGATACATAAAGCAGTTTTCTGTTATCCTTTACAAGATGGCTGCACATCTGCAGAAGAAGCGTTGATTTACCTATTCCCGGATCACCGCCTACAAGCACAAGAGAGCCCTTGACGATTCCACCGCCAAGGACTCTGTCAA
This sequence comes from uncultured Lachnospiraceae bacterium, assembly GCA_902772925.1. GTDB lineage: Bacteria > Bacillota > Clostridia > Lachnospirales > Lachnospiraceae > Eubacterium_Q. The sequence continues at coordinate 4,850 of CACYCJ010000047.1, read as the reverse complement.
GCTCATCAATATGTGTCAGGATCCGTTCATCCTGAGTCTCCAGAACTTCCGTGATCTTCTTTGCTTCAATCTTTTCAAAGGATTTTACATTCTGCTTCTTTTTTACAGCAACCTTTTCTTCCGCAAATGTATTCCAGGCTCTGCAACCGGGGCACTGTCCCATCCATTTTGATGATTCATAGCCGCATTCCTTGCAGAAGAAAACCGATTTTTCCTTTGCCATATGTTTACCTACTGTTTTTCAATAACCACTGCAGTACTGTCCTTCTCCGCAAGCTCAACCGACAGATTAAGCTTTCCGCCGAGATTTGTCTTCATCTTTCCGACATAAATGTCATCGATGTGAACCTTATATTCGGTCTCGGGCTCAAGCTCAAGCGTTATCTGGGCATCCTTATCACCCTCTACACTGAACATAACCTTTGAAGCATTTGCCATAAAGCCGTGAACTGCAGTTCCCGGAACAGACTCATATACAAATGTTCCGTTCTTTTCAAGCTTTGTTATCTCATTAAATGTTTTTATCTTATAGCTGTCTCCGTTATAGATAAACCCATCCTGTTTTGTTTTTGTTTCAAGCTCATAATTACCGAAGCTGAGTGCCCCGGTTTCTTCTTCCTTTATAAGCTCTGTAACGACTGCCATAGTTGTTTCCTCCCATAAAAATAAGTGCTCATTTTGTAATGATCCCGGATACGATACTTCGATTTCAAAAACACACTTTACCGTATCCTTAACCTGCTTTATCATATCATAATTCGGATTTGTTTTCCATATCTAATGTGTCATCCGATGAGGCCGCATCTGCACTATCCGGTAACGCCTCATCTTCAGTCTCCGGTAATGTCTCATCTGCACTATCCGGCAATGCCGCATCTGCACTATCCGGCATTTTCGTCGAATGAACAAAAGACAGGCCGTCCTCACCATATTCCACAGTGATATGATCTCCGTTTTTTATATTTCCGTCAAGTATCTCCTTGGAAAGCTTATCCTCAACCTCGGTCTGAATAGTCCTTTTAAGCGGTCTTGCTCCAAGCTTCTTATCATAGCCCTTTTCGAAAATGTATTCTCTCGCGGACTCCGAAAGCTTTAAGCTGATACCGAGATTTTTCTTTGCTCTTTTTGAAAGCTCCTCGAAAAGAAGTGCGGTTATATCAAAGATATTTTCCTTTGTAAGCGTCCTGAATACCATTATCTCATCGATACGATTGATAAACTCGGGACGGAAAAGATTCTCCACCTCTTCCATGACGCTTTCCTTCATCTTCAGGTAGTCTGCCTCAATGTCGTCCTGACCCGTCACGAAACCGAGCGGCTTGGGATCCACTATCCGCCTTGCACCCGCATTGGAGGTCATTATTATAATAGTATTCTTAAAATCAACCTTTCTGCCCTGCGAATCCGTGATCATGCCATCATCAAGCACCTGAAGCAGTATGTTGAACACATCGGGATGAGCCTTCTCAATCTCATCAAACAGAATGACGGAATAAGGATTCTTTCTGACGCTTTCCGCAAGCTGACCGCCCTCCTCATATCCGACATATCCCGGAGGCGATCCGATAAACTTGGAGACTGTATGCTTCTCCATATACTCAGACATATCGACTCTTATAAGCTTCTTCTCATCGCCGAAAAGCGCCTCTGCAAGAGCCTTTGAAAGCTCTGTCTTACCGACTCCCGTAGGTCCGAGGAAAAGAAATGAGCCTATGGGACGCTTAGGATCCTTTAAGCCGACCCTGCCTCTTCTTATAGCTCTTGAAACCGCCGAAACAGCATCATCCTGACCTATCACACGGCCGTGAAGAATTTCCTCGAGATTAGACAGCCTCTCCTGCTCGCTTTCGGTTATCTTATAAACAGGTATCCTTGTCCATACCGATACGGCCTGCGCTATATCCATCTCACTTAAAGCCTCATAATCCTCAGAGCTTCCTCTCAGCTTATCAAGCTTCTCGTCAAGTTTTTTTCTGTGAAGCATTTCCGTAAGCTCTTCTTTAAGCTCGGAAGCCTCATCGATATTTCCCGACGCAAGAGCATCCTCTATCTCTTTCTCTTTTTGTTTTTTCAGCGCATCATAGTTTGTCGCAACCTTCGTCTTACCGCCGGCAAGCCTCTTTTTTGCGGCAGCTTCGTCAATAAGATCGATAGCCTTATCCGGAAGATATCTGTCATTTATATACCTTACGGAATAATCGACTGCAGCCTGCATGGCATCCTCGGGAATCCTGACCTTGTGAAAGCTCTCATACTCCGGCGCGATCCCCCTTAGTATATCCATGGTCTCCTCTTCGGAAGGCTCCTCAACGAATACCGGCTGGAAACGCCTTGCAAGAGCAGCATCCTTTTCTATACGCTTTCTGTATTCATTTCTTGTAGTTGCGCCAATGACCTGTATCTCCCCGCGGGAAAGAGCGGGCTTCATGATATTTGCGGCATCCATTGTTCCTTCCGCCGCACCGGCTCCGACTATGGTATGGATCTCATCCAGAAATAGTATAATGTCGTCTCCTGCCTTCAGCTCGTCCAGAGCCTTCTTCATACGCTCTTCGAACTCGCCTCTGTATTTTGTACCGGCAACCATAGCAGAAAGATCCAGCATGACTATCCTTTTATCCAGCAGTAAGGAAGGGACCGTTCTGTCCGCTATATGACGGGCTATTCCTTCAACTACCGCAGTCTTTCCTACACCGGGTTCACCCACGAGACAAGCATTATTCTTAACCCTTCTGCAAAGAATCTGCAGAACTCTGGCTATCTCATCCTCACGGCCGATAACGGGATCTATCTCACCCCTTTTTGCACAGCTTACCAGATCCTTTCCGTACTTATCGAGAATGGGAGTCTTGCGTTCCCCCTTACCCTTTGACCTGCGGGATGCGACATTCTTAAGACTTGCGTACTCTCTTTCCGCAACCTGACGGCTGACACCTGCTGCAGTAAGAGCATCCACATAAATACTCTTCTGATCGACACCCGAAAGAGAAATAATCTTCCACGCCATACAGTTATTCTTTTGGAACATAGCAAGAAGAAGCTGTATAGAACCTATCTTATCAAGGGACAGCCTTCTTTTCATATCATCGGCGATCTCAAGCATTTCCGTAGCTGATTCGGTATAATCGCCGCTGTTTTCCACATACATATCATCTTCTATATTAAACTCAACACGGCAGCTTTCAGCCACTGTTTCCCTGAGAAGTCCGTTTTCCCTGAGTATTTCCGCCGCAACGGTTCCTGCGGAATACAGACCGAGAAGAATGTGATGAGTTCCTATATAGCTACTGTTGGAGCGCTTGGAAATGATCCTGGCTTCGGTAAGCGCCTCCTCAGCATCCTTAGTAAATTCGTAATCCAATCCGTATACCTCTTTTTACGCCTCGTCGATGGCCTTTCCTATATCATGTCTCATATATTTATTTTCAAAGTCGATCCATTCCGTAGCCTTATAAGCATTCTCTCTCGCTTCCTTAAGATTACTTCCGAGAGCGGTAACACCGAGAACACGGCCTCCGTTTGTAACAACACCTTCATCGGTAAGCTTTGTTCCCGAATGAAACGCATAGTAACCTTCCTTATCCTTGAAGGTATCAAGTCCGCTTATAACAAATCCCTTTTTATATGAAACAGGATATCCGTCTGATGCAAGCATTACGCATACTGCCGCATTGTCCTCAAATTCAAGATCAATCTTATCAAGCGTTCCGTCAGCGCATGCTTCCATTACATCAATAATATCATTTTTCATTCTGGGTATCACGACCTGAGCCTCGGGATCACCAAACCTGGCGTTAAATTCCAGAACCTTAGGCCCCTTTTCCGTAAGCATAAGGCCTACGAAAAGAACTCCCTTAAATTCTCTGCCCTCCTGTCTCATCGCATCGATAGTAGGCTGGTAGATATTCTTCTGACAGAAATCGGCTATCTCATCCGTATAGAAGGGGCTGGGTGAAAATGTCCCCATTCCTCCCGTATTAAGCCCGGTATCATTATCTCCTGCCCTCTTATGATCCTGAGCAGAGGTCATGGGCTTTATGGTCTTTCCGTCGGAATAACAGAGCACGGAAACCTCGCGTCCCGTCATGAATTCCTCAACAACCACCTTGTTTCCGGAATCCCCGAATTTCTTATCGATCATAATGGTCTTTATGCCGTCTTTTGCTTCATCAAGATCATTACAGATAAGGACTCCCTTACCGAGAGCAAGTCCGTCAGCCTTAAGAACAACAGGCATATCCGAAGTTTCAAGATATTTAAGCGCCTCATCCGCATTGTCAAATGTTACAGACGCCGCGGAGGGAATATTGTATTTCTGCATAAGATCCTTTGAAAAAGCCTTAGATGCTTCGATTATAGCTGCATTCTTCCTGGGTCCGAAGGTCTTGAAGCCTGCATCCAGAAATGCATCCGCAACTCCTGCGGCAAGAGGATCGTCGGGAGCGACTATAACAAAATCAATTTCCTTTTCCTTTGCAAATGCAACAAGCCTGTCCGCATCCATAACAGAAATATCGGCACATTCGGCAAGCTCGGCTATACCCGCATTTCCGGGAGCCGCATATATTTTTTCAACTCTTTTACTCTTTGAAACAGCGTATGTAATGGCGTGCTCTCTTCCGCCGCCACCTACTATTAAAACTTTCATGGTTTCTTCTCCTCGTACTTATTATTAAATCTTTTCTATGTATTATTATGGGAATTTATATAACTATAACGTACGCCATAATGGTATATATAGGTACTGCCCCAAACTGTTCTCCGCTCTTTCTATATTGCACAAAACAAGGTTTTGAATTATCACAAACAAACTCGAAATGGCACATAGCCATGCTTCGCATGTCTATAAT
>CACYCJ010000046.1 GCA_902772925.1 uncultured Lachnospiraceae bacterium | reverse complement strand
GTCGTTGGCTGCTGCAACACCGGGAAGCTCCTTGCCCTCAAGGAATTCAAGTGAAGCGCCGCCGCCTGTTGAGATGTGGCTCATCTTATCACCGAAGCCAAGCTGGTTACATGCTGCTGCCGAATCTCCACCACCGATAATGGTTGTAGCATCTGTAGCTGCAAGTGCCTCAGCAACTGCTATAGTACCTGCTGCAAGTGTAGGATTCTCAAACACACCCATAGGTCCGTTCCAAACAACAGTCTTAGCTGACTTAGCAGCATCAGCGAAGAGCTCTCTTGTCTTCTCGCCGATATCAAGTCCTTCCATATCTGCAGGTATTGCATCGGAAGCAACTGTTTTAACCTCGATAGGTCCGTCAATGGGATCGGGGAAGCCTGCAGCAACAACCGTATCTATAGGAAGAAGAAGCTTCTTGCCGAGCTTTTCTGCCTTTTCGATCATTTCCTTACAGTAATCGATCTTGCTGTCATCAACAAGTGAAAGACCTACTTCCTTGCCCTGTGCCTTAAGGAATGTATATGCCATACCGCCACCGATTATAAGGGTATCACATTTCTCAAGAAGATTTGAAATAACATTTAACTTATCTGCAACCTTAGCACCACCGAGGATTGCTACGAAAGGTCTTACGGGATTCTCAACTGCATTTCCGAGGAAGTCGATTTCCTTCTGCATAAGGTATCCTACAACTGCTGTATCAACATACTGTGTAACACCGACATTTGAGCAATGTGCTCTGTGAGCTGTACCGAATGCATCATTTACGAATACATCACAGATAGAAGCAAGGTCTTTGGAGAATGCTTCACCGTTCTTTGTCTCTTCTGCACGGAATCTTGTGTTCTCAAGAAGGATAACATCACCGTCGTTCATAGCATTAACCGCTTCAACAACGTTAGGTCCTACTACCTCGGGATTGGGAACAAATTTTACTTCCTGTCCGAGAAGCTCTGAAAGACGAGCTGCTACGGGAGCAAGTGTCTTAGTCTGCTTATCCTCTTCTGTCTTAACCTTTCCGAGATGTGAGCAGAGAATGATCTTTCCGCCGTCAGCTATAAGCTTCTTGATTGTGGGAAGCGCAGCAACAAGTCTGTTCTCATCTGTTATCTCGCCGTTTTTAAGAGGCACGTTAAAGTCGCATCTGCAAAGGACTCTCTGTCCCTTAACATTGATATCGTCAACTGATTTTTTGTTTAATGACATTTTTTTAATTCCTTTCTGTGAATATGTCAAAACCCTCTCAAGAGTTTTGCTTATAAATAAAGGGTCCGGTCCATCTTCGAACCGGACCCTTTTTAGGTCTTGATTAAAATAACGCGAATTAGTTTAATTCAGCGAAGTACTTGATAGTTCTAACCATCTGGCTTGTGTATGAATTTTCATTATCATACCATGAAACAACCTGAACCTCATAAAGGTCATCAGCTATCTGGCTAACCATGGTCTGTGTAGCATCAAAGAGTGAACCGAATCTCATACCGATAACGTCTGAAGAAACGATAGGATCCTCATTGTATCCGAATGACTCAGATGCAGCAGCCTTCATAGCAGCATTGATATCTTCCTTTGTAACTCCTGCCTTCTTAACAACAGCTGTAAGAATTGTTGTAGATCCTGTAGGAACGGGAACTCTCTGAGCAGATCCGATAAGCTTTCCGTTAAGCTCAGGAATAACAAGACCGATAGCCTTTGCAGCACCTGTTGAGTTGGGAACGATGTTTGCAGCACCAGCACGAGCACGGCGAAGATCGCCCTTTCTGTGAGGTCCGTCAAGGATCATCTGATCACCTGTATAAGCATGGATTGTGCTCATGATACCACTCTGGATGGGAGCGTAATCATTGAGAGCCTTAGCCATGGGTGCAAGGCAGTTAGTTGTACATGAAGCAGCTGAGATGATCTGATCTTCAGCTGTAAGAGTCTTCTCGTTAACTGAGAAAACGATAGTCTTAAGGTCATTTCCTGCAGGAGCAGAAATAACAACCTTCTTAGCACCGGCATCGATATGAGCCTGTGACTTATCCTTTGAGCAGTAGAAACCTGTACACTCAAGAACAACATCTACACCGATTTCTCCCCAAGGAAGCTCTGCAGCGTTAGCCATAGCATATATCTTAAGTGTCTTTCCGTCTACTGTAATAGTATTTGCCTCATCATCAGCAGTAACTGTGTGAATGTTCTCACCAATCTTTCCACAGTATCCGCCCTGTGCTGTATCATACTTAAGAAGATGAGCAAGCATTGAAGGCTTTGTAAGATCGTTGATAGCAACTACCTCATATCCCTCTGCTCCGAACATCTGTCTGAAAGCAAGACGTCCAATACGTCCAAATCCGTTGATCGCAACTTTAACTGCCATTTGAAAATCCTCCTAAAAATTATTTTTATGCATAATTGCAGTATTTCAGTGTTAATCACACCACATGGCATCATTGTAATCATTTTGTAATGAAATTTCAAGAAGTTTATTACTTTTTTGTTAAGACTTTTTCCCTACTCCTCCACAGTGGTGTTTTCAATTGTTTTGCTCTTCTTTTTGTCCGCAAGTTTCTTTATCAGACAAAAGTAAATAAGCGCACCGACAAACGCGCCGAATGTATTTAATATCAGATCATCTATATCTGTGTTGCGTCCGTATACACACAGCTGAGACAGCTCTATAAGCAAAGAGTACCCCGCTCCCGCCAGCACTACCTTCCATATTCTGTCAAGCGCTTTAAAGCAAAACGGCCAGAATATGCCGACAGGCACAAACATCAAAATGTTTCCGAACACATTATACTGCCATCCGCTGTATCTCATTTTTAAAAATGTAAACGGCTTTAGTGTAATATAATTTTCAATGTCTCTTGTGAAGTATATAAAAAGCCTTTCTGTAAGTATATCGCACCGAAGAGGGAAATATACAAACCTCGTAACAAGGGCTATACCGGCAAATACCGTAAGAAGCTTTAATTCATATTTCCAATCAACCTTTTTTTTGATCAGCCAGACCCCTGTCCGGACTATGATCCAGATAACGGCAATGATCAAAGTAACCTGTCCGTAATAAAAAAACACTTATTCTTTCCTTTCCGATTTCCTTACCCACCGATCAACATTTATAGCTTTTTTCCGGTCGTCGCTTAAACTTTAGTGTTTCCGCGATTATATTTAACCGGCATGTTTCCTTGCTGCGGTTTGAATGATAACGCGTTCTTCGGACATATCTTAACGCAGTCTCCGCATCTGATACATTCGGTGCTGTTGGGACATTTGACCGGATTCACATTCATTTTGCAAACACCGGCACATTTTCCGCAGTTAATGCAGGCTTCTTTATCGTAATTCATTCTGAGAAGGCTGACTCTCTGAAAAAGAGCGTAAAAAGCTCCGAGAGGACAGATGTATTTGCAGAACGGTCTGTAAATGAAGATCGATGCAGCTATACAAAGAATGAGTATCGCAAACTTCCACTTAAAAAGAAATCCCGCGGCAGATCTGATCCCCTCATTTAGAAGTACAAGAGGAATTCCACCTTCAAGTGTTCCGACAGGACACAGATATTTGCAGAAGAACGGTTCTCCTGCACCGGCTTCATTTCTGATAAAAAAAGGAAGCGCAAAAACAAGAATAACCAGAACCACATATTTAGTGTATCTCAGTATCTTATCAAGCTTTTCCGGGATATGAAGCTTAGGCGTCGGGATCATATATAATAGCTCTTCAATAAGTCCGAAAAGGCAAAGCCAACCACAGACAAATCTTCCGACAAGCAGTCCGATCAGCGCAAGATACCCCACAACATAGAATGAAAAGCGCCTCTTTCTTCCGTCAAAAACTGATTGCATCGCTCCTATGGGACAGGCTCCGAGAGCTCCCGGGCAGGAATAGCAGTTCATTCCGGGGACACAAAAATTCTTTAGAGGTCCTTTGTACACAGTCCCGTTTATAAAGCCGGTCAGATAAGCATTTGTCAGAATTCCCCATCCTGCCTGCACTGCTTTTCTTACATATGAATGATTCCTTTGACCCTGCTTCTTTGCATACTTCTCCTCCTGCTTTTCTGCCTGCCGTTGATACTGTTTATTCTCTCGTTTTTCTTTATCCAATTCCGATACACTCCATACATATATTGGCGGCTTTGGTAAACACGGTTGTCATCTCTTTGCGATAAATTCCGAAAACACAGGCTGCAAGCGCAAGGATGATCAGGATGACCGTAACGAAGTAAGGTACATTTTTATTTGATCCATTTTTATTTAACTCATTTTTATTAAATTCTTCTTTACCGGCCATATTCTTAATCTCTATGCTTTAGCTGTTTCACATTATTCTCTACTAAGATTTATCTTATCGGTTTCGCATTATTCTCTACTAAGATTTATCTTATCGGTTTTTTCGATATTCCTACTGTATTATCTTTCCGTGAAATCATTCTTTTCAATAACCCGGCGGACCATTCGCACTCCGTCTGACCACGTTCTTTCATCCTATAACACGACCTCAAGCTGCCTCGGAAAATCTCAGTCAAAGCTTTCAAAAATCCACGGTCTTTTCTTCATATACCGGATTTTCATCTTCTCTCCCTTGATCTCTTCTGCATCGGGATCCGGCGCGGGGTAAAACAGATACCAGCCTGTTCTTTCGATATCCTCGACATAATATTTGACAGCATACTCAAAGAAATCTTTATCAGAAGTAACATTTAACATTTTGGGATAGTGAGCCCGTCTGCTGATTCTATCACTGCCCGTTTTTCTCCTGTCACCCGTAAAGTATGCAGTTGTTTCCACCCATCCCTTTCTTTTGTCGGGATGTGTAAGCTTTGAAAAGAATTCAAAAATGTTCATTATTCTTTCTCCGCCAGCTCCAGTACATATAAAATATACTCTTCCCACTGTTCTTCGGTTTGCATACCGATAATCGGATTCGTAAGAGCTTTTCCGTTTGAGTTAACAAAAACAGTTGTAGGGTAAGCATATACATTTTCGTAGTTAATTATTTCCGGACTAGCGATAAACACAGGATATGTAATCCCGGTATCCTTTTTAATCTGAAGCGCATCATTAAGAACATCACTCAAAACATTCCCTTCATAATCAAGGATATCCACAGTAAGACCGAGGATTTCAAATCCGCTGTCCTTATACTTTCTTTCCAGCTCTCCCAGGTATGGCATCTCTTGTAAACAAGGTCCGCAGAAGGTCCCCCAGAAATTAAGCATTGTAACCTTGTTTTCGGAAATAAGATCACTCATGTTAACCACGTTTTGATCCATATCCATAACCTTAAGATACATGATGCCTTCTGTATATTCATTTTTATCTCCGTCAGTTGTTTCTGAAGTATCTGAGGATGCTGTGATATCAGGTGTGTTCTCCACCGTGTTCTCCGATGTGTTCTCCACCATGTTCTCCGATGTGATATCGGAAGTATCCGAACCCATACAGCCGGTAAGCAGTGAAAACAGCAGTGCTCCAAGCAGCAAAAATGCTATCATTTTTTTCATATTCACATTACTCCTACATTCTCATTCGAAACTGCCAATTATTAGAAAAAGCAATAATTCGGCCTGTTTTTCCGTGATTTTATTGCTTTTCGGCTCTTCCTTACCTACCGGCCTTTCGCACCCGTCTACACGGAAATCAGGATTGCTCTGCAGGGTGCTCCGTCGCTTCCGCCGAGATTAAGGGGTGCCGCGTTCAGGAAATACATCCCGTCCTCAACTTCATTCAGGCGGATGCCTTCCAGAAGCACAATCTGTGCACCGAGCATTATAAGATGAACCGCTTCCGGGCTGTCTTCCTGGCCTACGGTCTGGGATTCATTTCCATAGAGCATTATCTTATTATCAGCGAGGACCCGGGCTGCTTCCTCTGTCATTGTTGCGTTTCCTTTAACGAGAATTCTGTTATAAAAATCACAGCCCTCTATCTTGGATTTTTCGGAAAGCTCTCTTGCTTCCTTTAAAAACCTCTCGGCATCCTTTGCCGATATATCCCCTTCATGAGAAACAACATAAGCACAGCCTATAAATCTATTCAGATCCACTTCATCTATAGTTTTTCCCTCATCTATAAAGTGGTAAGGTGCATCAACATGAGTTCCGTTATGTGCACACATTTTAAGGGAAGACAGATTGCATATCTCACCTTCACTCTTTTTCATTATCACAATCTTTTCCGGCTGAGGATCCCCGGGAAACACCTTACAACTGAATACTTCCTGCGAAATATCATATATCTTCATCATTATTTATTTCCTTTCCCGACTTATTTTTCCGACATGCCATATCCTTACCAAATCTACATCCAACCTGCAAATGTACCGCTGCCTATCTATTATCTCTCCGGCTTTATCTCCTGCAACACCTCCGGCTACCTCGCCTCAAAGCCGGACAATATAACATACTTCAGGAAAAAAAGAAATCATACATAATTACCGTCTTGTCACTTTGCATTACCGTCTTATCACTCCGCATTGCTTTCTTCCGCATGAGTCTTATAGTATTCAACCTTGTCGTGATACATCCTGTTATCGGCCCGCTTAAATACCGAGTTATAATTCTTATCCTCGACCGAAGTATAAAATGATACACCCCTCGAGATCGCCAGCTTACCGGCCAGGGGAGGTTCCGTTTTATTTTCTTCGGCGATATAGCCATCCATCTTGTAAAATGCGTCTCTCACGGACATATCCGACGCACTGTTTACGACTGCGATGAATTCATCACCGCCTATCCGATATACGCAGTCTTTTCCGAAGGCTTTTTTAATCACCCTCGCAGCGCTAATTATCATCCTGTCACCCTGTTCGTGACCGAAATTATCATTCACCTTTTTCAGACCGTTGATATCAAATACGATAACCGCAAATCTGGCTGTTCCTTCAGCCATGCTCTGTTCAAGCCGTCCTACCGTTTCAAGGTATGCGGTTTTATTTTTCAGTCCGGTCATAGTATCCAGATATGCCTGCTTCTGCACAAACGAAAGATATTCCTTCAGTTCCTCGTGCATTGAATGTATACTGTTTCTTACCTTATCAAGGTCGTCACCCGGCTTATCCGCTTCGACAATCTGCGGTTTCGGTTTATCCTCCTTGACCAAAACAGAGGTTTCCTGCTTCACCCTGCTCTTTGCCTCCGTGGTAAGGTTATGCAGATCCTCTGCCATATTCCCGACATCGTCAACCAGATCGTTAAACTGCCTTCTGATGTGATTTGCGATAACCAGTCCGACAAGCGATCCGAGTATCAGTGACATCGCACCGACGATAACGACAACATACAGATTCTTTTTCATCTGCCTGTCATACCACTCGGCACTGAAATCCACACCTACGATACCGGCCACATTTCCCTCCGAGTCAAACACCGGACTGTATGCACTGTAAAACTTACCCCATTCGTCCACGGAAGGTTTCTGATCCACCGCCGGCGTTCCTTTTCCGGCCACGATAAGAGCATCCGTAATCTCTATAGGCTGTCCGAAATACGCGGGGTCTTCCGGGTCGGGATCAATGGTAAAGGTAAATGTGCCATCTCCCATATCACGAACGGCATAAATATATGAAAGCTCTATACTCTGTTGGAATGTTCCGAGAATGTGATATACCCTTTCATACTCCGGATTCCCCTTATCATCCGCCTCAAGCGTCTTTAACTCATCACCGTTTAAGAGAGCCGCTGCAGCATTGGTAACATCCAGCATTCTTGCTTCGATATTTGCTCTCAGTTCTCTTCTCGAATACCAGAAAAGCACCATCGACAGCAGGATCGAAGCCGAAAGGATAATAGCCGAAATGATTATGATCATTTTAGTTGTAAAGGTCAGTCTTTTCCTTTTCAAAAGATATCCTCCGAATTAAATATCACTTACGAAGTGCCTTCTTTTCTTTCTTTATTTCGTACATTTTTACATCGGCTTCCTCGATAAGATCAAGCAGCTGATCCCTGTCTGACGGTGTACATTTGACGAAGCCGAGACTTGCATCAATCTTGTAGGGTTTTCCGGATTTTTCGTTCAGCTTCATAAGTCCGGCCGTATATTTTTCACTGAAATTTTCGGCAAAGCCTTTTCCGATTCCCAGAACGACAAACTCATCGCCGCCCCATCTTCCGCATATATCCATAGCCCCGCAGGAGCTGCTTATCACATCCGATATGCCCTTTATCGCAAAGTCGCCTTCCTTATGTCCGTAATTATCATTGATCGATTTCAGCCCGTCCATATCGATAAAGCAAATGGTAAGCTCGTTTCCGGAATTCTCATTTTCCTTAAACATAAAGCCCGCATTTCTTTCAAAGCCTTTTCTGTTATAGATTTTGCAAAGCGGATCCAGAACATTTATCTTGGAAATGGAATCAATGGCATTTCCGATGCTCATTGTCATGGTATGGCAATGAAGATTATAGATAGGAAAATCATTGTTCTTTATAATGTAATAGCCGAGACATCTCTGATTAAAATGAAGAGGCAGGAAGTAGCTTATATTTCCTCCCGTAGTAAAGGGAATCGGAAACAGCTGCTTACTCGGAAAAATTGAAACCGAAGTTCTTTTTCCGTTTTCAAGCACATAAGGCGCCGTTATAAGCTGATGATAGCCATCTTCTTCGCCTTCCTGACCGACATTATAGGAATCCTCCCAGTCATGTACGAGACAGAGACTGAAATCATTGATCCGTAATGCTTTAAGCATCTTTTCTATCGAGATTATACAATCATTTATATTCTCGGCTCCGGCAAGCCCCGCAATGAGTCTGTTAAGCATATGCGCATTGGTATAGGTTCTTCCCATCCGCTCATACATATTCTTCTTAAATTCGGCAATATTCTCCAGCTGTTCGTCATGACAGCCGCAGCTTTCCGAAAAAACAGGCTCGGCCTCAAGAGAAATGCTTCTCGGAAGATCCACACCTTTTATAAGCTCAAACAATGTCTTGCAGGCAACGGTTCCCGAAAACTCCAGAGGTCTTTTTACGGTTGTAAGCGCCGGACATGAATTCTGCGCATAAAAGGTATGATCAAAGCCGGTAACGATCACATCCTCGGGAATTTTGTACCCCATCTGCTGAAGTCTGGTAACTGCCGTCAGCGCCATGCTGTCATTTGCGGATACAAATGCATCCGGAAGCTCAAGTCCGGATTTTGCAAATGCGTCGATGGCTTTTATTCCGTCGTAGCTTCTGAATAATCCGTTAAAAAGCCGTTTCTTCTCATCAAACTCTATCCCGTTTTCCGAAAGAGTATCAAGAAAAGCCCTATATCTTTCCTTAGCCTCAGGATTATCCTCAGGTCCTGAGATAAAATTAAATACCCTTGCTCCATGTACTTTTATAAGATGCTCAACGAGCTTCTTCATCACGTTATAATTATTTATGCTTATATCGTGAAATTCCTTATGATCCCTGCATTCGAAGATCACAGCAGGGATTCCGGATTTCTTGACTCTGTCTATGATCTTGTTTCTGATATGTGTATTTGCAAAGGTATTGGTCATAAGAAGAGCGCCGTCAAAGCACGAAAAGTCGGGGAGGTTATAAATGCTGTACTCCCCGTCATTAAACTCTTCACTGTCTATGATGCCGCCGAATGCGGCAAAATAGGACACATTGATATCATGTTCCCTTGCAAACTTATTGATTCCGAGCATTATCTGATAAGGATATTCCTCATCCATTCCCGATATTATTGCCGCTACATTTTTAATTCCCATACAAGACTCCCGTAAAGAAAATATACCTGCTTGTATTTTAACATTATTTATCTTAAAAAGCTATGCCTCATATGAATTGTATTAAGTTAAATCGTAGGTTTTATGTAAAAAAAGGGGCACGCCATAGCGGCACGCCCCGTTTTCAATAAATCAAAAGTTATATTTCATTTTAGCCGAACTGGCTGTTATAAAGCGCAGCATATTTTCCGTTCAGCTTCATAAGTGTATCGTGGTCTCCCACTTCTTTTATATCACCGTTTTCCATGTAGAGAATGGTATTCGCATCTCTGATGGTGGAAAGACGATGTGCGATAACAAAGCTTGTACGCCCTTTAAGCAAGGTAGCCATGGCATCCTGTATCGTCTGCTCGGTATGAGCATCGACATTACTCGTTGCCTCATCCAGGATCATTATCTCGGGATTTGCAATTATCGCTCTTGCTATCGTAAGCAGCTGTCTCTGACCCTGCGAAATATTCTCGGCGCCCTTTGAAAGCACCATATCATAACCGTTCGGCATGGTTCGGATGAAGTTATCCGCACAGACAGACTTTGCAGCCCGGATCATTTCCTCATCAGTCACCTCACGGTCTGTACCGTATTTCAGATTATCACGGATAGTACCTTCAAAAAGCCATGTTTCCTGCAGAACCATTCCGAAATGCTTACGAAGCTCATGCCTCGTCATTTCCTTGGTATTTACACCATCTACCCAGATCTCACCGCCGTTTATCTCATAGAAACGCATAAGCAGGTTTATAAGGGTAGTCTTACCGGCACCGGTGGGTCCGACTATAGCACATTTCTGTCCGGGCTTTACGGCAAGGCTTACATCCGTCATCAACATATTATCTTCGGTATATCCGAACTTCACATGTTTAAAATCAACCGTACCGTCGCTCTTTTCGGGCAATGCTCCATTTTCGGGATCCGGTATCTCCTCCTCAGCATCAAGAAGTGAGAAAATCCTTTTTCCCGCTGCCATTCCGGAAGCAAACTGTCCCGCCATCTGCGAAAAAGTCATAAAGGGCTGCTGGAAGCTGCTCGAATATTGCAGAGCTGACTGCACATTACCGACTGTCATATAGCCCTTGATTACAAGCATACAGCCTATATAAGCTATAACGGCATAACCGAAGTAGTTGATCATCTGTGTCATCGGAAGAACCATACCGGTTAAACGCTCGGCCCTTTTTGCCTTATCACGAAGCTTGGCATTCAGTTCGTCAAAATGATCCGTTGCTTTATCCTGATAGTTAAACGAGGAGATTACATTCTGTCCGTTGAAGGTTTCCTCAACATATCCGTTAACCTCGCCCAAAAGGTTCTGCTGAGCAGCATAAAATTTTGCGCTCCTCCTATGGATCATCGAAGACATAAAGAGTACCGTAGGAATTATCACAACAGCAACCAGTGCCAGCCACGCATTGACCGAAAACAGCATTATCAGAATTCCGATAAGTGTTACCGACTGATTTATTACCGAGTAGATATTCTTACCCAGCAGAGTGTTGATAGCATCAACATCGTTTGTGATAACGGAAAGTATCTCACCGTTGGTACGGGTATCGTAATAATTCAGCTTCATACGATGCATTTTCTTATCTATATCATTACGAATATCCTTTACTACACCTGCGGCAACACCGGCAAGAAGCTTATTTGCGATGCTGCAGAATGAGAGCGAAAGAATGTACATTGCGATAAGAACCGCTGCTACAAATAATATTGCCTTTATCTTACCTACGGCGAAGCTTCCTGCCCAGACAAAAACACTTTCGGGATTGATCGTCCCGTCAGGCAGGGCTTCCACAAACCAGTACCCGTCAGCGACACCGTTGTAAAGTATCGTTGTAATATCACCGAGAAGCTTCGGAGCCAGTATCGTAAATGTGGTTCCGAACAGTATCGAGATCACGGCCGGTATTAATCTGCTTTTATAATTTTTCATATAGGAAAGAAGTCTTTTAATTACCTGCAAGTTCATTTTTTACTTCCTCCTCTCCTAACTGTATTTCCGCGATCTCGCGGTAAAGCTGACAGGATTTCAGCAGTTCCTTATGGGTACCCATACCCACAACCTCTCCGTTTTCCAAAACCAGGATACGGGTCGCATCTATGATCGTACTTACTCTCTGCGCAATGACGATCATTGTTGCATCTCCCATGCTTTCCTTAAGATTCTGACGAAGCTGCTTATCCGTCTTCATATCCAAAGCTGAAAAGCTGTCGTCGAAGATATATATTTCGGGTTTTTTCATGACAGCTCTTGCTATTGCCAGACGCTGTCTCTGACCTCCGGAGAAATTGGTTCCTCCCTGAGAAACCCCGTAATGGTAAACGCCTTCCTTTTTCTCTACGAACTCATCCGCACAGGAGATACGAAGTGCTTCCTTCCATTCCTCCTCCGTGCCGTTCTCATTTCCGAAATTTAGGTTACTGGCAATGTCACCGGAGAAAAGCACATTTTTCTGAGGCACATAACCGATAAGGTCTCTCAGCTCATCCAGCTTATAATCCTTAACATTAACTCCGTCGACCTTAACATCACCGAAAAGCGTATCATAAAGTCTCGGAATAAGCTTGACGATACTCGACTTACCGCATCCTGTCCTTCCTATTATCGCAGTGGTCTCACCGGGGCCGGAAACAAAGCTTATCCCTTTAACAACCGGTTCGTCGGCATTGGGATAGGCAAATGTGACATTTCTGAATTCCACGGTGCTCTTACAGGTTTTTGCGGGAGTTTCCTTCTTGGAATCCTTGATCGAAACCTCTGTTTCAAGTACCTCACCTATACGCTTCATACAAGCGTAGGTATCCGGGAACAAGCCTACAACTATAGACATAAGTATGATTGACAGAAGGATAAGGCTTATATACTGAGTAGCCGAAACCAGCGTACCTACATCAAGCTCACCGTGAGTGATCATATATGTTCCGACCAGCATGGCTCCGACGGAAGTAAGTCCGAAGATCATCATTACTATGGGCATAAGGGCGCCTGACATAGTGACAGACTTTTCGGAGATTTTTTTGGACTCGTCATTTATAACCTTAAAACGATCGATCTCGTGCTCCTGCTTGTTGAAAGCTCTGATAACACGCACGCCTTCAAGTGCCTCAAGGAAAAGCTGATTGATGTCGTCAATTTTCTTTCTGAGTTTTACCGAATAGCGGCTGGCTGCAACAGTAAGAAGCGTAACCCCCGTGATAAGAACCGGAACCGAAACCACGAGAACAACCGAGACCTTACCCGCAAATGAAACACAAAGGATAAGTCCCACCACTCCCGTCATAGGCGCTGTAAGTCCCAAACGGAAAAGCATCGACAGAAATGTCTGTATCGTAGAAACATCTGTTGTATTTCTGGTGATAAGCGAAGATGCACCGAATTTATCTATTTCCGCTGCGGAAAAGCTCTGAACCTTATGATAGACTTCCTTTCTCAGATCCGCGCAGAACTTTGTCGTAAGCGAAGCCGCAATGTTAGCCGCGATCACATTAAGCACACAGGCGATAAGTGCCAGTCCGCCCATCATAATGGCAAGCACCATGATAAGATTTGTTTTGTTTTCGCTGATTTCATTGATCATCTTGCTGACCAAAAACGGAATCATCATCTGCGAGATTGATGCGATCATAACAAAGATCACAGCTGAAATGATCTGCTTCGGTCTGATCTTGACTCTCTGAAAAATAGCAAGCATTTCTCAACGTCCCCCTTTTTTATTTATCCTCAGTCTTTCTTTGTGTCCAATCATACGGTGTGGACTGATAAACATAATAGTTCAGCCAGTTTGTATATAATGTATTTGCATGACATCTCCAGGACTTGACCGGTTTATTATGAGGATCGTCATTGGGGTAATAATTAAACGGTATCCTGGGATTAAGTCCCCTTGAAATATCGCGGTGATACTCCTGATCAAGTGTCATGGTATCATATTCCGGATGATTCATCGCAAAGACATTCTTTCCCTTTTCGTCAAGAATGAGATAGGGGCCGGTAAGGATCGAATCCGCTACCACATTGAGTGACTTATTGGCATAAACCGCATCCCTGTCTATAGCGGTATACCTTGATACCGGAACAAGGAATTCATCATCGAAGCCTCGAACCAGCTCCGTCTTTTTATGATAAGTCCTCTGAGGATATACACCCGAGAGCTTCTCGGGCAAAAGAATCTTATTTATACCGTATCTGTAATACAGTCCCGCCTGTGCACCCCAGCAGATATGAAGCGTCGAGGTCACATTCTTATCGGACCAGTCCATTATTCCGGTCAGCTCATCCCAGTACTCAACCTCATTAAAGTCCATCTTCTCGACAGGCGCTCCCGTTATAATGAGTCCGTCCCAGTTTCTGTGCTTAACATCAGCAAATTCCGCATAAAATCTCTCAAGATGCTCCCTTGAGCTGTGCTTCGATTCGTATGATGATGTACGGACAAATGTGATATTCACCTGAAGCGGTGTATTTGAAAGACTTCTGAGAAGCTGAAGCTCCGTATCCTCTTTAAGGGGCATCAAATTTAGAATAAGGATATCTATCGGTCTTATATCCTGCGTCTCAGCCCTTTTATAATCCATTACAAATATATTTTCATTTTCAAGTGTTGATTTGACCGGAAGGTCATTATCTATCCTTATCGGCATAAGAACTAACTCCTTTTTTTACACTATATAGATATAAACTGAGGCTTCATTGCCTTGAATTCACAGATATATTTAAAGCCCTCCGACAAAAGCAGCTCTCTTGCACGGTCAAATGCGTAGCCGAGATGCTCTATGTCGTGAGTATCACTTCCCACAGTTATTATCTCGCCGCCCATATCATGGTAAAGGCGAAGAAGATCTAAATGCGGGTGCATAAAATCCATTCCTCTGTAAAGACTTCCCGTATTTATCTCAATTCCCTTGCCGTCATAGATTATATGCTTGAATATTTCCTCAAAAAGCTCCATATAATCTCCGGCATCGAAATTGTCGGCCTTGGTAGGTCCGTATCTCAAAATATAATCCAGATGGCCGTAAACATTATAATCATGAAAATGTGTCACATTATGAAGTATAGTTTCGAAATAAATCCTGTAAGCGGTCTTTTCATCGGGACACATTTCAAAATAATCCGGATAATAGGGATCGCAGTCCATTACAATGTGCGATGAGCAGATGATAAAATCTATACCCGGATGCTCCCTGCTGTAGCTGTCAAGCCTTTCACAGGTTGATGGCATTACCCCCTGTTCTACTCCTATCCTTATGTCGAGACCATTTGTCTTTTCCCTGAAGCGGTTAAGCGTCTCTATATAGTTATCTATATCAAGGTTAAAATCGATCACTTCATGAGTATCCGGATAATCCATGTCATTGTGGTCCGTGAAGCAAATGCTCTTCATCCCGATCTGCTTTGCTTTAGCTATAATATCGGGAATCCCGGTCTCACAATCCCCCGAAAACCCAGTATGAACATGGTAGTCCGCAAAAATCATCCTGCACCTCTGTATCGCTGTTTTTTCATAATTTGACATATCAAAAGATCAACATACTCTTTCTGTAAACATGCGGTATATTGATTCCTGACACCTGTGTCATTGTATCATTTATAAACTAAAATGGCAAATTATCCGCCGAATCTTTCAATGTATTCGTCCTCGGTAATTATGGGAATCCCGAGACTCTTTGCCTTTTTATTTTTTGACGAATTTGATGTTATATCATTATTGATAAGAAAAGAGGTTTTAGCGCTTACGCTTCCGCTCACCTTTCCGCCTCTTTTTTCAATTTCCTCCTTTAGCGCATCACGATTTTCATAATGGTTAAGACTTCCGGTAACCACAAATGTGACTCCTTCAAGATCCTGCTTTACATCATTTTCATTTTTTATTATACTCAGCTCTGCCAAAAGTGCTTTTACCGTCGCGAGATTTTTCTCATCCCTGAAATATGCGCAAAGCGACTCCGCTATCACCGATCCGACGGTATCTATCTCACAAAGCTCATCCTCATCCGCAGCCATTATCTTTTCCATATCATCACCGTAATATCTGCAGATAAGCCTTGCCGTGGAAAGGCCGACATTTGAAATTCCGAGTGCATATAAAAAGCTTCCGGCGGAAACATTT
>CACYCJ010000045.1 GCA_902772925.1 uncultured Lachnospiraceae bacterium | reverse complement strand
TAGAATTTATTTAATTCCGCATCACTTCCGTCGCCGTAAACCTCATCGGGCGAATCGAAGGACGCGTGGGTTCCGAATGTGTAGATTACATCAAAGAACGGCTTTCCGGCAGCGTGATCCGACTCCATTGTTTCGAAAAGCTTATTATATGCCTCCTTATCGGTCATGCTTTCGAAGTAACCCGTATAGCCCTCATCACGGCTTCCGACGACCTCATCAAAATGCAGCTCATTCAGATATTCCGTAAACTGAAGGTTAGAAGGCTCCGTATTTATCATCGTGGTCTTGTATCCGTGATCATGGAATATCTCTTCAATAGATATAAGAGAATTTGTATCCAGGTTATTTAACTGATAACCGGAATAAAGCTGACCGATGATTCCTCTGTAGGTTGCAAAGGTATGATTGTAATAGTTTTTGAAATAAATCGATTTACTCTCATATTCCCTGACGGTTTCCATAAGATTCCTCGGGTCGTCTACAATACTCTGAGAAAGTCCCTCAGTCATTATAAGAACCACATTCGGCTGCAGAGGAAGCGCAGGATTGTTGTCGATAAAGCTGGATATACTCTCATGATAATAATCAAGCGTCACATTATCGGCGCTCATAGCCGCTTTTCTTACCTGTGCGCTGTCATATGCCTGCTTTGCCATATCGGCGTATGCAAAAAACGGCGAATAGGTATTTCCGAGACACATTGTAAAGACAAGCTCCGCCGCAAGAAAGATTGAAAGAAGCATTTCCGGTCTGAACCATTTTACCTCTATCGGCCTTATGGGCAGGAAGGTAAAGAAAAGCACCAGTATAACACCTGTTATATATGCGACTGCCTTTCCTCCTATATCCTGTAATGAATCCAGGTTTGTAAGCATTACCAGCTTAATGTAGCTGTTTCCGAAAAACGCAACGAGCAGCTGCGCATTCAGAAGCAGCATAAGAATGTCATTAACGATATAACCCGCAATCTTGTTTTTTTTAACTATGATATCCGAAAGTGCGACTATAATAAGTAATTCGAGAAACTCCGCGAGCACAAATCTTTTAGCCTTCATTGATGTATACGAAAGCACGATAAGTATGAGCGAAAATACATATTTGACTATGTCAAAAATGTACCAATGCTTTTTCAAAAACTCTTTCAAAACCAAACTCCCATTTTAATCAGTCTAACTTTGCGATGTTGATCGCACAGAACTTGTATTCGGGTATTCTTGCAAATTCGTCAAGTGCGGCATTTGTCAGCACATTTACGGGAGAATCGGGGAAGTGGAACGGCATCCAGGTTTCACCCTCGGAAACCTTTCTTCCGACTCTCGCAGTTGCCTCTATGCTGCCTCTTCTGCTGTATACCTTAATCCTTTCGCCGTTATTTATACCGAGTCTCTCGGCATCCTTATAATTTATCTCGATAAAGCCCTCTCCTGCCTTTTCCATAAGGCCGGGAGTTCTCGATGTCATAGCCGCCGCATTGTAATGATAAAGGATTCGTCCCGTCGTAAGCGAGAACGGATACTCTTCGTCCGGAAGCTCCATTGAAGGTCTGTACTCGGCTCTGTAAAGAAGTGCCCTTCCTCTGGCGGGCTTTCCTACATGCATAATGGCTGTTCCGGGATGCTCCTTATCGGGGCAGGGCCACTGAAGGCTCTCGCCGGCATCAAGCCTTTCGTGTGAAATTCCGTGGAAGCTGGGCGTAACGCTCGCTATCTCATCCATTATCTCGGCACTTGTAAGATGCGGCTGAGGATAGCCCATCGCATTCATAAGGTCGATAAGGATATCGGTATCAAGACGCATTTCACCATCAAGCTGAACGGCCTTTCTTATCCTCTGAACTCTTCTTTCGGTATTTGTAAAGGTTCCTTCCTTTTCGGTATAGCTTACCGCCGGAAGCACAACGTCCGCATATTCGGCCGTCTTCGTCATAAAGAGCTCCTGTATCACAAAGAAATCAAGACTCTTTAACGCGAGATCAATGTGATGCGAATCGGGATCCGTAACTATCGGGTCCTCTCCCTGTATGAAAAGTCCCTTGATCTTTCCTTCGATGGCTGCGGGAAATACATCCGTAGCCTTAAGACCGGGATTGGGACTAAGCTTAATGTTCCAGGCCTTCTCAAACTTCTCTCTCACCTCGGGATTATCAACCTTCTGATATCCGGGGTAATCGGTGGGCATAGCACCCATGTCGCAGGCACCCTGAACATTATTCTGTCCTCTGAGAGGATTAACGCCGCAGCCGCTCTTTCCTACCTTACCTACAATGAGTGCCATATTTGACATGCTCATAACGCCCTCGGTTCCTGTTGAGTGCTCAGTTACACCCAGGCAGTAGATGATAGGAGCCTTTGCCGCAGTAGCATACATTCTTGCAGCTTCTCTCAGCATATCGGGATCAATGTGACATATCTCTCCGACCTTCTCGGGAGTATAATCCTTTACAAGCTCCTTCAGTTCTTCGTAATTTTCCGTAAAATCTCTTATATAAGCTTCATCGGTAAGTCCCTCGTTTATGATGACATTCATCATACCGTTGGCAAATGCCACATTTGTACCGGGACGAAGCTTGAGATGTATATCAGCCTTCTTTGCAAGGCCTATCTCTCTGGGATCGACCACTATAAGACGGGTTCCTCTTTCTACAGCCTGCCTTATCTGCATTCCGACAACCGGATGCGCTTCCTCGGGATTTGAGCCAACGAGCAAAATGCAATCCACATCATGAGTGATATCATAAATGGGATTCGTCATGGCACCGGATCCGAGTGTCCTTGCAAGTCCGGCAACCGTAGCGGAATGACATACTCTCGCACAGTTATCCGTATTGTTGGTACCGAAGCAGGTTCTTACCATCTTCTGCACCATATAGATATCTTCATTTGCGGATCTCGAGCAAGCAAAGCCGGCAAGTGAGTCGGGACCGTAATCCTTCTTGATCCTCATAAAGTTATCAGCCACATATTTTATTGCCTCTTCCCAGGTTGCTTCCCTGAATTCTCCGGTCTCACGATTCTTGATCAGAGGCTTTGTAAGTCTGTCGGGTGAATGTACGAAATCAAAGCTTCCCGAACGACCCTTTACGCAGAGCAGCCCGTGGTTCGAAGGTCCGTCGGCCGCCTCTACATTTACTATCTTATTATCCTTTACCACAAGGTAAAACTGACAGCCCGTAGCACAATGAGGACAGGTTGTAAGCACCTTCTTTACCTGCCATTCGCGGTAATCATTTCTTCTCTTTATGGATAATGCGCCCGTAGGACATGCAGCTGCACACACTCCGCAGGATTCGCAGCCGGTATTTTTCCAATCCGGTCCGAAGGGTACATTTACCGTATGGAACACGCCCGTCCTTCCGCTCTGTAAAGACTTATTTACTGACCTGTTGTTACATGCGCTGATACAGGTCTGACAATGGATACATTTACTCGGGTCATAGCTTATGAAGGGATTACTGTCAAGCCTCGGAAGCTTGGATTCGATATGATAACGAAGTCCCTTATAGTTCGTACCCTTAACATCATATTCATTGCAAAGCTCCTGAAGCTTACAAAGACCGTTTTTGGGGCAGTTCATACAATCAAGAATATGATCCGAGAGAATGAGACTCAGCATTTCTCTCCTGTACTTCGTAAGCCTTTCGGAATAGGTATAAAGAACCATTCCTTCTTTTACCTGAGTACGACAGGCAGGGAGCAGGGTTTTTTTGTCTTTTTCTTCAACCATACACATTCTGCATGAGCCGATCTCATTTACTTCCTTCAGAAAACAGAGAGTCGGTATCTTGATACCGTTTGCTTTAGCTGCAGCAAGTATGGTCGTACCTTCTTCTACGGTTATTTTTTTATCATCTATATATAATGTAATCATTCTCCATCACCCCCTACCATTGCTCCGCAGCCGTAATAATCGCATCTTAAGCATCTGCTCGATTCCGTAACCGCTTCTTCATCGGTCATAAGCATCTCAACATGCTTAAAGTCTTCCTTTCGCTCAAAGGGATCTCTTTCCTCGATTTCGGCTCTTCCCGTAGGTATGCAGGGATTCTGCTCTGCAAAAGGAACCTCAATATCACATTCGACCTTGTGGTGATAGCCGAGATACTCATCTATATTGTATGCGGCAACCTGCCCTGCGGCTATTGCATTTATAGCTGTGGAAGGTCCTGTCACGCAGTCTCCTCCTGAAAATACTCCGGGCATGTCCTTTACCTGACAGCATTCATCCGCATCGATCAGCCTGTTTCTGATGGTGGGAACACCGCCCTCCTCAAAGGCTGCAACATCAGATCTCTGTCCTACGCCGAGGATCAGAAGATCGCACTTAAACCTGTAGGGATAGTTGCTTGAATGCTCAGTGGTAACAAATCCGAATTTATCGTAGGGTCCTACTATCTCAGGCTGAAGCCATACGGCACTTACATTACCGGGATTTTCCTTATCCTCTTCGATATGAAGGAACGAAAGCAGGGTTCTGAACCTGACACCCTCCTGCATAGCTGACATCACTTCAGTTTCAAGTGCAGTAATATCATCTCTTTTTCTCGTAAATACATGAACCGTTTCAGCATTGAGACGGACTGCGGTACGGGCAGCATCCATAGCAACATTTCCACCGCCGATAAGGACTACCTTTTTCCCTGAAAGATCCATATCCTTTCCGGCAGCAACCTCCTGAAGAAAGTCAGCCGCAGGAATGACACCGTTTAAGTTCACATTTTCCATAGGCATCCTGTTGCCGAGCTGAGCTCCGAGTCCGAGGAATACGGCGTCATACTTTTCTCTTATCTCATTGAAGCTGATATCCCTTCCTATCCGGGTATTATACTTAACCTCAATGTCACCGAGGTCAAGGATGGATCTGATATCCTGATCAAGCTTTTCCTTCGGAAGTCTGTATTCGGGAATACCGTATCTGAGCATTCCGCCGAGCTTCTCGTGCTCTTCAAATACGACTACGGAGTGACCCATCAGAGAAAGGAACCATGCAGCTGTAAGTCCTGAAGGGCCGCCGCCCACTACGGCGATCTTTTTGCCTGTTTTTACATTCCTCTTCGGCGGCTTGATCGTATCGGCACTTACCTGATCTACCGCATATTTCTTAAGCCCCCTGATATTGATGGCATCATCGATAATCCTTCTTCTGCATTTATTTTCACAGGGATGCTCACATACCATTGCACAGGCTGTAGGGAACGGGTTCTTGTTTCTTATAAGATTTACGGCTTCGGCATATTTTCCGTTCTTTATAAGCGCAACATATCCGGGCACATTTACATGAGCCGGACACATGGTAACACACGGAACTGTCTGCACCACATTTTCCACGCAGGATCTTTTGGTAATGTGGCTTTCATATTCATCAGCAAACTCTTCCATACTGTCAAGGATAAGCTGTGCGGCGGTAACACCGACGGCGCAGTCTGCCGTCTCGGCTATCATAACACACATATCCTTCAGCTTGTCCTTGGTCTCCCAGCTTCCGTCACCGTTAAGAATGCTTCTGAGAAGTCTTTCCACCTCGACAAGTCCGTCACGGCAAGGTACACATTTTCCGCAGGACTGTGTCATTGACATCTGAAGCAATGCATGATAAAGCTCCAAAGGACACATTCCCGGAGGATATGCCGTCATTCTCGATCTGAAGCGGTACAGAACAGTGTCCATACGCTGATTCATATTCCCCTTTTTTGCAAGTTTTTTCATTCGTTGTTACCCCCTGTTTTTACTTATACAGTTCCTTTATCCTTCTGTAAATTTCATCAATGTCATCTATATGAACCGCTCTTTTATCCTTGAGCAATCCTTCATGATCCGTTGCGATAATAAAAGGTTCTTCTCCGGTAGCAGAAAGAAAGTCACTTATCTCACTTCTCACCACCTCGATCTTAGGAAGAAATGAGTCCTTTAGTCCCTCCGCGATTACTATATCCGCTTCATCCATATAGGGATACAGACCCGTGACATCGGTAATGCCACCGTAAACGGTATGCTTTGACGAGGAGTAAACCGCACTTTTATAAGCGCCCGCTGCCATAAACCTTCCGGTATCCGTAGCCGAAATATCCTCATTATATTCATGACCGTCATGCTTTATCACCGCAGGCCTTATGCCGTCTCTTACAAACCTTTTGATAAGCCCCTCGATAAGTGTTGTCTTACCGCTGTTTTTTACGCCGCAGACAGTTATAACGTTGGGCATTATCAGCTTCTCATAATCTTCCGGCGTATTGACATTCGAGAGAATGTCCTTATCAAAAGTCTCGTCAAGATCGACGAATAAAGTATTTGCGGCTGTAAGCACATCTTTAATCCTGTAATTACCGTTTTCCGCCGCCGAATCTATGTATTGCATTATACTATTATTATAGAATCCATACAACGGATTTATTTTTCCGTCCTTTATGAAGCATACCGCATCAAGCTGCGGAGCGACAAATTGCTTAAGATATCCGATAAGCCTGGCATCAGCTTTTTGAATATCAACTGCGGTTATAAAGGTCCACTCGGTTCGGGAATTTTTTATAATACATCTTATGCCCTCCAGCGGTCCTCTGTCCGGCTGCTCATCATATATATTTCGATACTTAAGATTGTCCTGCATCCCGGCTTCAGATTCACTTATAAGTCCGGATTTATGTTCATCACCTTTTTCTCTGCTGTCACCTTCATACGCACGGGAGACCATAAGACCGGTAAGTCCGGCTTCCTTCATATTTCTAAGACAGTTTTCAAGGAAGCTTTTTCCGTGATAGGTAAGACTTGCTTTATCCGCACCCATCCTGCTGCTCTTACCGCCCGTAACCACTCCGCCGCTTATCACCTTTAAGTTATAAGCACCGTCCTCACAGTCGGAAAAAAGCTGCACGGATACAAGGTCATTTTCCTTAAGGCTTCTGTCCTTTTCAAGATCTATAAATGCATTGCATTCATGAAGATTCGATATTACGGAGGACATATGTCTGTCCGAAGGTATAGATACTTCACCGTTTTTATAATATGCCCTTATAAATCTTCTGTGAAAGTTCTTTTTATCATAGCTTCCTTTAAATGCGGCAATCGTCCTGTAAGGAAGCAAATTATCGTCTGACAGAAATACAGAAGCCGCCTGCCAGAAATATATCTCGAAATTCGTAAATGCGGCATAGGGATTCCCGGAAAGTGAAAGCACTATCCGCTTTCTTCCCGAAGTATCTTTTATAACGGACGCCATAGTCGGCGTCCCCGGCTGTATATTTGCTCCTCTGAAAAGTATATCAGCACCGAGCCTTGAAAGCACCTCAGGGAGAAGGTCTTTTTTACCTACGGAAACTCCTCCAGTTGTGATAATGATATCGGAGCTTTCGCTTAGCTCTTTAAGAGAAGCTATTATCTCGTCCTCATCATCCCTGCAGATACCCGATGAAATAACGTCCACGCCTTTACCTTGCATAAGAGCCGCAAGATAATATGAGATATTCTGATAGATAGCCCCGGGAGCAAGCTCATTCCCCGGTTCGGTAAGCTCAGAGCCGGTAGAAAGTATGCTGACTTTAAGCCTTCTTTTAACGGAAACTCTGTCAATCCCGGCTGCTGCCAAAAGTGCTAGATCGAGGGAAGATATCTTTTTATCCCTTTCAAGAATACGCTCTCCTTTTTTCAGATCCTCCCCTTTTTTACAATAATTCATAAAGGGCTTAACGCCTTTATAGACTTCTACATTATCCCACTCGCTTTTTGTGTCCTCCTGCTTAACCACGGCGTTATAGCCGTCGGGGATGAAAGCACCCGTCATTATACGGACTGCTGTCCCGGGCTCGCATTTAAACTCATTATGGTCTCCCGCCAGATTCTCGCCTATAACCTTAAGAATAACAGGAGAGTCTTGAGTTGCACTTATCACATCCTCCGATCTTACCGCATAGCCGTCCATTGCAGACTTCGGAAACTCAGGGATATCAATACCCGAATACACATCCTCTGCCGCAGCTTCACCTACCGCGTCAAGAAGCATTTTCACCTCGAAATCGCCTGCGAAATCACCTTCAGCAGATCCTCGAATATCCGCAATCTCGTTCTTTAGTTTTTCAATACATTCCTCTATCTGAAGCATCACTTACCCCGTGTGAATCTGCCGCTTTTTCCGCCGTCCTTATATTCCAGACGAATGTTCTTTATCTCCATTCCTCTGTCTATCGCCTTGCACATATCATATATCGTAAGAAGTGTCACGGAAACTCCGGTAAGAGCTTCCATTTCAAAGCCGGTCTTATCTTCTCCTCTTATAGTACATGTAACCTTGATAATACCTTTGTTTTCAGATTCTTCACCGCTGCAGGTATCAAAGGTTATCTCCACATTTCTTATCATCACTATATGACAAAGAGGGATCAGCTCCCAGGTCCTTTTAACAGCCGAAATACCCGCTGTCTGCGCTACAGTCAGAACATCACCCTTGGATATCTTCTTATCAAGTATCACCTGAAGGGTTTCCCTCTGCATTTCTATGATGCCTGTAGCCACGGCACTTCTTTTTGTTACTTCCTTTTCGGATACATCTACCATATGAGCATTACCCATATCATCAAAATGTGAAAGCTCCATTTATAATGCCTCCCTTTATCTGAGCCGCTTCTGTACCTGTGCGGATACTACTATTGACGCAACCGATATAATAAATATAAGTACTACATACACACCGGTTGCCTTGAAATCCTGGTTGCTCATTACCTGGGCTATTACCTGTGATACCGTGGAGGTCTTTCCGGGAATGTTCCCCGCCAGCATTGATGTCGCTCCATATTCTCCGAGCGCCCTTGCAAAGGCAAGTATCACTCCCGATATCAAGCCATTAGCACCTACCGGTATCAGAACATAAATCAAGGTTCCGAATTCGGAAAGACCGAGTGTCCTCCCCGCATCCAGAAGCTCGGGATCGACCTGACTGAACGCCGCCTTTGCATTCATATATACTATCGGCAGAGCAACAACAAAAGCTGCGATGATGCAGCCTGTCCAGGTCTGAACTATAGATATATCAAATTTTTCAAACAAAAATTCACCAAGAGGTCTTCTTTTACTGAAAAGCAGCAAAAGAAAATAACCTGTCACAGTCGGCGGAAGCACTATAGGAAGAGTAAACAGGGCATCAAGCACTGCCATCCCCTTCCATTTTGTTTTATATAGCTTCCACGCAACCGGCACCCCTACTATAAAGCATAGCAGGGTTGCCACAAGCGCTGTTTTCAGTGATATCCAAAGTGGTGAATAATCAATCGAAGCAAGATATTCAATCATTTATTCTACCGTTTCGAAATAATATTTTTCAAATACAGCCTTTGCTTCATCCGATCTTATGAAATTCACAAAGCTGTCTGCAGCCTTTGCTCTTTTCTCATCTGCTGATTTGTTTGCTATACGGCTAACGGGATAGATGATATCCCCTGTAAGATCGGTTGATACATGCTCTATTATCTCTACACTGTCTTCATAACCGTATGTGTCGGAATAATAAACGGTTCCCGCATCACATGATCCCTCGGCAACTGCAGCAAGCGCCTTAGATACATTACTCTGCTCGCTTATCTCGGTACCGAGCTTATCCATAAGCTCAGCAGTCGTGACCTGATCTATCGTATCCTTATCTCCATCGATCATTCCTGCATTTAAAAGCGCAAGTCTTGTATATCTTCCCGCCGGAACCGTACCGTCACAGATAGCAAGAAGCTTACCCTTGCCAAGTGTTGAAAGGCCGGTAACCTCAGTCTTGTTTGATTTTGAACCTACAACTACAAGATTATTTTTGAGAACCTTGATCACATCACCCTCGACTGCGAAATCTTTTTCAACAAGCTCATTCATCTGCTTCATTCCCGCCGAGAAGAATATATCACAGTCAGCGCCTTCTTCGATCTGAGTCATAAGCTTTCCCGAGCTGTCTGCATTGTAAAGGATATCAATTCCAGGATTTGCCTCCTCAAATGAAGCCTCCAATTCTTCCATCGGTTTTGCAAGAGAAGCCGCGATAAATACATACACCTCTGTTCCATCCCCTGCTGTTCCAGACACCTCAGTTGTTCCTTCGGTTGTTTTTGCTCCTCCACAGCCTGCAAGAGATAAAAGCATCGTTGTTACTGCAGCTCCGACAATGAGTTTCTTGAAAAATTGCTTTTTCATTTTTTGCCTCCTTAGCATATTAAATAAAATGTATAATAATAGCATAATAAGAATACCATAATAAAAATACCATGATCATATTATGCTGTTATTTTTTATGATCCGCTCCGCATTCCCCGTCGGTTCCTCTGAGTATCTCCAAGCCATGTCGAAGTAAAGGAATGAGATATTCCAGATTTTCCTTTACCGCCTTGGGGCTTCCGGGAAGATTTACTATCAGCGTATTTCCTCTTATACCTGCAGTCTGTCTTGAGAGCATTGCACGATCGGTATATTTCATAGAATTTGCGCGGAGAGCCTCCGGGATACCGGGAACCCTCTTTTCTATAACTTCTTCGGTAGCTTCCGGGGTTACATCTCTTTTTGCAAATCCGGTTCCTCCGCTTGTAAAGATAATATCCATCCCCCTCTTATCCGAAAGTCTTTTGAGATTCCTTTTTATGATCTCTTTTTCATCGGGAATGATAATACTTTCCCTTATCTCATATCCGGCATCCGTCAGCAGCTTTTCCATCATGGGACCGGATTCATCCTTCCTCTGTCCGCTGCTTCCCTTATCACTTACGGTGATTATCGCACATTGAAAAGGTCTTGCAAGGTCCGGTGCAAATACTTCAATCCCGTCACCCGGGCGTATAACACCGGATTTTTTCACTTCCGCGAAAACTCCGTACACCGGCATGATACATTTACCTGTACGGGTCTTAATTACGCAGTCACTATGACATTCCTTACCAAGCTGTGTGATCTCAAGCTCAGCATCCCCTATCTTCAAAATGCTTCCCGGGGAAAGTGATGCAGGATCGAAGCCGGATACGATTATATTTTCACCGAAGGCTCCGGGGACTAAAGTTTCGCCGGATTCCTTCTCAAAATTCTCGATATGCTCCTTCGAAATTAAGCTTACCTGCCTGTGCCAGCTGCCAGCATGAGCATCACCGGAAACGCCTGAGCCCGCCTCAAGGACTATCTCGTCCTTAGACACTTTGACAGTTCCGGTCTTTTCACTTGTACATACGGCAGATACGGTGCCTTCAAATATTGTTTTTTTCATTATGGTAAAATACCTTTGCTATATATTTTATTTCTAAAACGGATCGTGTGGATCAATATATATCTTTCCGAACAACCCTCTCGGGCGATGAGGGTACCCCTAGCGGATGCTAAGCTCTCACTTCGTCTACGACTCGTGAATCGCTAAGCACCGAGACCCTCAACGGTTCGTCAAGACACATATTGATCCACGCGACTGGTTATACAGAAATGAAATTTGCAATCATCCTCCGATGCAGTCCATTGTATACTCTTCAGTTACTTTGTCTATGTCGAAGAAGCTGTGTCTTTCCGGCTTCTCAGATACTGCCATTTCTATAAGGCTCCTCAGTTCCCGGAGCCTTAGCTCTTCGTTACTTAATGCAAGTGTATTCCGAAGATCCACCGCTGTATTATAACACAAACATGGTTTAAGTGTACCATAAGATGTAAGTCTTATCCTGTTGCAGGTTTCACAGAAGCAATTATTGATCGCACTGATAAAGCCGACACTGATATCAAGCTTCGGAAAAAGGTAGTATACCGCGGGCCCGTTACCGGCTTTTGCATTTATTTTGACCGGTTCGCCGAACTCTTCCGTAAGCTCTTTGATGATATTCTCATTGGAATAGCTGTCGTGACTCTTGCCGGCTCCGAGGGGCATAAGCTCTATAAACCTTATGTCGGTCTTTAAGTCCTCGGCAACTCTTACTATCTCTGCCGCGTGTGTCAAAGGTCCTCTGTTCAGACAATTTAGTCTTACATGGATGTTCCGGTCGACTGCTTTACGGACACCGTCTAAAACTTCATTTAATACAGGTCTTCCCGTAAGAAGCTCATAATCCTTTTCATTTACGGTATCAAGGCTTACATTTATACGATCTACTCCGCTTTCACTTAATTCGTTTATCCTTTTGCCCAGAAGTACACCATTCGTTGTGAGCGTTACCTCTTTAACTTCCGGAATTGATCTGAGCCTGCTTATAATTTGGGGCGTATCCTGTCTCAGCAAAGGTTCACCACCGGTTATCTTGAAACGGTTTATGCCTAATGAAGCTGCGACACAAGCTATATCATATATATCAATTACGGACAGCTCATAGTCGGTCGGATATCTTTTATCTCCCCCGTTTGCATTATCACCGGTTTCATCCGAACCTGCACTTACAGAAGCATCATTACGAGTTCTGCAATAACTGCAAAAAAGGTCACATTTTCTTGTGATCGAAATTCGCATATAGTTTATCTCTCTGCCGAAACTATCTTTCATATGTGCCCCTTTCCGAAGCCACAATTGGGAAATGTACATACGCCGCAGTTAAGGCACATACCGCCCTCACCGAGAGAATATATATCTTCCTTTGTTACATTCTCATCCGCCATTACGCGAGGCAGGACAAGATCAAATATTGTTCTTTTAGCATACATTACACATCCGGGAAGTCCCATCAGTGCCGTACCGTCTTCCATATATGCAAGCATAAACATAGCACCGGGCAGAACGGGTGCACCGTAGGTGATAACCCTATCGCTCATTTCCCTTATAGCTGCAGGGGTCCTGTCATCGGGATCCACACTCATGCCGCCGGTTACACATATAACCTCGGCACCCATTGAATGCGCGATCTCGATCTTATCTTCTATCATTTCGATCTTATCATCGCAAAGAGTCTTATATACAAGCTTTGCATCGTATTCATTGAACTTCCCTTCTACAACGGGGCTGAATGTATCCTCGATCAGACCGTCATAAACCTCACTGCCTGTTGTAATGACCGCGTATTTTTTTTGCTTAAAGGGACGAACTCCGAAAAGAGGGATGTCTTCTCCTATCTGAGACGCCTGATTCATTTTCTCCTCTTCTATAACAAGAGGGATAACTCTCATTCCCGCAAGCACATCTCCCTTTTTTACTATGGTATTTCCATGTCTGGAAGCTACGGATATCTCGCCCAGGGAATTGATCTTGTAAAGTCTTTCCCTGTCAACCTTAAAGATACCGTCTGCCGTCGCCGTAAGTGTCATCTTTCCTTCCGAAGGTCCGGAAAGCGATGTGCATCTTCCCTTTGCGATCTTTCCGAGGATTACCGCGGCCTCATTTTCATGAAGCATGCCTTCCTTCTTTTCATAGATATAAATATTCTTTTTTCCGACAGAAAGAAGAACGGGCACATCCTCTTTTGTGATGATATGCCCCTTCTTAAATACGGGTCCCTTTTCTTTATCTTTTATGATCCTTGTAATATCATGCGCAAGCACATGGCCTACCGCATTTTCAACACTGATTATCTTCATTGCCGGTATTAAAGCTCCTCTGCACTATTAGTCTCTGTCGCTGCCTTTATCAAAGCCTCCGCCTTTTTCTTATCTTCATCACTGCACTTTTCAAACAGCTTACCAATATCAAAAAAGTCAGGATTTTCTTTTCCGAACTTTTCCTCAAAGCTTCTTTGAATCTGCCCCGCAAGCAAAGTATCATCCTTATCCATCTCTTCGATATAAAATGTGCTGAATTCGACAAGATAGGAGCTTTCAAGCTCGGAAATTCTGTCTTTTACAGACTCCGGAAGCTCTGACAGTTCTTCTGTTATAGTATCAATACTATATCTCCACTGCATGACCGTATCCGAGATATATCTCTGATCACCCGATGTGAGTTCATACATATTTTTATCCTCCGATTTTCTATAATATATCTATTATTAAATTAAATTATTAACCGACATTTTATCCAAATCGCCAAATTCGTCCCGTACTATTGTTGTTGTTGAAATAGAAAGTGCCTTTCTGTCACTTGTGACCGTATTATTTGTATTAAAACTCCCATTAGATAAGATTGTGTTATAGCCATATAGAGCAACATGCATTGTTAAAGCATCATCAAAACCGACACCGGATCTCCCATCGGTATTTTCTAAAACATTATATATCTTCGGGAATGATTTCCTAAGTGCTGACGCTTTATTCTGAGCATCAAGTATATGTACGATCCTGGCATTTCCGTTTAACATCATCTTAACCATTACAGCTCCGCTATCTTTTCCGTAACTCAAGCTGTCTTTCTTTGCATCCTCATCCGTAGATCCTTCTGCATTACTTTTTACCGCACAGTAAATCCCCTTACCTGCTTTTCCTATACCATAGTAGACCTTGCCTCCATTTTTTCCGAGAAGCTGATTTGTCTCTTCAAATGCATTTTCTTTTCGCTTCATTACCGGTTTTTTGGTTTTAGGATCGATACGCGGTTTTTTGGTTTTAGGATCTAAAACAGGAATCAGCATCGGATTAGTGGTATGATACATTCTTTTCTTAAGGGGTGAATTTTTATATTCCTTACCATCGTCATCAAGATCTTTATCATCGACCATCGTCGGCTTATTTGATGCCCATCCCAAAGAATTGAAAAACCTGGAGCTGAGCGTATTGCTCTGATTCTCATCCACCTTCAGCTTCATCATATTCTTCAGAACCTCTTCCATGTTGCTGTCAAGCTTTGCCTTTTCGTCTTTTTTAAGCGTCATATTTCCATTCAGGACCTGATACATCAGATTATAATGAGATTTAAATGCCGCAACGATATTTTCATCACTCTGCTCCTTACGCATTTCCTCGAGAGTCTCATTCGGTTTTGTACTATATTCGTTTCTCTGTTTTTCTATCTCTGCATTAACCTTAATCGACAGCTGGGTGATAATGGCTTTTCTGATCTTTCCGCTGGTAAATGTGGGATTCCTTGAATCTATATAATGCTGACAGCTTTCTTTAAGGCGTTCAAGAAGTCCCAGACCTTCTACCTCTTTATCACCTACCGCAATTCTGTTATAAAGCTCAAGATCTGTTGCTACACTATTATATTCGGCGGAATTCCCGCCTCTGTCATTGTTTTTAAGAAAATATTCAAGCTCCTTTAAAGAATATCTCTGATAATAATCCGGACTTTTAACATTTCCGCGGTTTCCCTTCTTTAAATCCTTGACTCTGTTCTTAGTATTCTTGTGCCATGCGCTTTCAATATCTTTTTTTCTTTTTTCATGTTCTGTTTTTCTCTTATTGTATTCTTCCTGCCTTAAAGAGCCTCTGAATTCAAGCTTTTCCGCATCAAGGAATCGGGAATTCATATCCCTGTAACCGAGTACGGTCTCATCCTTGGTAATATTTCTGTTGGCAAACGCTTCATATTCTTTAAGTCTTTTATCTTCATATTCAAAATCTTTCTGACACACGATACAATCCTCCTAACATACTATAAATTCTAAACATTGTACTTGTAGATTGCAATTTTCTTCTCATTGCTGTCTATTATCAGCCTTGAAATAGCTTCTCTTCCTATACCGTCACATATCAGAAAACGAAGCTTTGCGCGAGGTTCAAATTCGGCGATCAGAAGCTTTTTAAGTATAAAAAATGCATAAAGTAAAAGCCTTTTATCTTCCGCATAAATGTAAGGTATATTTATATAGCCGTCACTCTCTTCAATAAGTATCGCTCCATCGATCATATGTCTTTTAAGGAGCACAAGACTGCCTTCCGTAAATCTCTCAGTATCAAGATATCCTTCAGGTATCTGAAGAAGCTTGTCATGATCCTTTTGAAGCACGAATTTTTCAAGTTCCTCCATAGGAATTTTATCCAGCGTCTTTAATTCACCCTCGGTCAGAGCAGCATTTATTTCAACATAATTCATCAGGAGTCCTTCGATGTAAGAATACTTGCTCGGAATAGTTGAAAAGCCGCATTCGGTGAGCAGCTCGTCATCCATTTCTTCCTCAACACCGTATATGTAGATAGGAAGCCTTAATTCATCGGGAATATCGGTTACATGCGCCAAGAGCTCATTCTCGACACCTTTACCTTCATAATCCGGACATACATATATTCTTTTAATAACAATAAACTCGGGATATATCTCTGCAGTAAGTATCCCCATTATATCCTCGGTCTCTTCATCATATGCGCCAAAGCAGGTTATCTTTTCCTCCTCACAATCAAGTACTTCCTCAGTAGTCAGTATACTCATGTATTCGCGTATAATATCCCCTGTTACTATTTCTACATTCATGCTAACACCCCTTATATATCATATAAATACAATCATCAATAGCTCTAATAAATCCCGCCTGTCATCGGCATCCAAAGCCTTAACATCCAAAGCGGTATACCATTGATTGCTATATAAGTACCTGATGTAAAAAGCCTGCTAAGCTCATCTCTGTCAATATCATCTGATTTACTTATATTCATATTGTCTGTCGGTTGATAAAAGCGTTTTTCCAGACTTTCGACCACTGCGCTTCGGGACTCGTTTTTCTTTTTGTCGGCCTGCTGTCTCATGCTGTTCATTCTCATAGAACGGTCAAAATCCTCTGCGGCAAGTATCTGTCTGATATCATATTTTTCTTCCTGCTTAAAGTTCTGTCTTGTAATATTAATGGGACTTTTTTCTTTTTGTTTCTGAATACTTATCATATCACTCATTTTAATTCATCCCTCCTTTTTCCTTCGATTTATATAATCCTGCCCTTAAGGTTATGGTTTTCTTTTCGGGAAAAACATAATCGGCAAGCTTTTTACTTTTTTCATTACAGAATGTGATATACACCTTCGAATTTGAAGGATAATTTCTGAAGAAATATTCCGCCGCATAATCGAGCAGCTTCAGAAGCTCACCCGCACCGTTCTTATCTG
This sequence comes from uncultured Lachnospiraceae bacterium, assembly GCA_902772925.1. Lineage (GTDB taxonomy): Bacteria > Bacillota > Clostridia > Lachnospirales > Lachnospiraceae > Eubacterium_Q. The sequence goes on along the minus strand of CACYCJ010000045.1, from coordinate 11,646 downwards.
CACTGTATAGTGCCAGAAGCTGAAGATTTTCATCATTTATCGGAGTAAAAAGTACAATAGATGAAACCTCACCTTCGCTTATATAAACCACACTTACATCAGAAGCGTAATCCTCCTTTTCGTATGAAAGCGAATCGGAATAAATATTCTTCTCTTCATTTTTTATCCTGTTAAGAGCTTTTGTAAATTCAGCGTCGGAAAGCTCCATTACGGACTTAATATTACTGTTTTTAACATGATCATCGGATGTATTAAACTTCGCAGCCTTTTCAATATCATCCTTGGTAACGATCATTTCATTTGTACCGGTCTCCTTGAAGCTGAAGCCGCAGCTGCTTAGAAATGCTTCCGCATCATCATATTCACTGTCAATCGGCAGCTGACAGATTATACCTTCGGCAGGATTATCGTCACACACATCCGTAAATGCCTTGATAAGCTCCTTACCTATACCCTGCTTTCTGAATTTTTCCGCTACATAAATCCAGTGCAGCTGCATCAGGACGATGATCTCACCGGCGGAATTTATTATATCCTGCGAGGAAAACAGCATTACTCCGGAAGCTACATTCTCCGGTTCGGATACCGCACCGAGGCAGAACCACTGTCCGTTTTTTACTCTTCCCCTTAAATCCGGCGGGATAAGCGGAAGAAAATGCTCCAATTCCTTTTTATTTACCCATAATACCATTATTAAAAAAATCTCCCTTTAAATTATTATATCAGATATACTCCGTACATTCCGAATTCGCCCCTGTCTATAAGCCTGCCCGTTTTTTGGAACTCATATTGAATAGCTCGTACAATATGCTCGGGTCCCACCGGTTTTTCCTCAGCACCTGCCATATAAGCAGCACTGTAAAGGATAGCCTTTATATTGCTTCCCGAAAGCTCAAACTGCCTTGCAAGAAAATGGAAATCAATATCCTTCCTGATCTCGGTTTCCGGAGGAAGTATGCTCGTCCATAGCTCATATCTTGCGTCCTCTCCGGGTCTGTCCATATGAGCCGAGTAGGTTATTCGTCTTACAAACGCCGAATCAAAGTTATTATAATAATTGGTCGCAAGTATTGTAAGACCGTCGTATTCCTCTATCTTCTGCAGAAGATATGCTGTCTCGGAGTTCGAATACTTATCGTTGGACTGACTTATCTCTGTTCTTTTTGAAAAGAGTGCGTCCGCCTCATCAAAGAAAAGGATAACATTTGCCTTGGAAGCCGCTTCAAAAACAGCTCTTAAGTTCTTCTCTGTCTCTCCGATATATTTCGAGAATATCTGTGACACATCCACTCTGTAAAGAGGAAGAGAAAGCTCTCTAGCTATAACCTGTGCTGCCATTGTCTTACCGGTTCCCGGAGGTCCGTAGAGCAGAATGCTGACACCGTTTCCGTACGCATTTTTCTTTTTAAGGCCCCACTTATCTCCTATTCGGTTTCTCATCCTGTACCTGTCGCATGCTGTCCGAAGAACACCCATTTCCTTGGGATCGATAGTTAGATCCTCCCATGTATAAACTGTCCTTACATAAGTAGCGAGATGTGAGAAATTCACCTGATTTATCTGCCTCAGAGATTCTCTTATAAGCTCTCTGTCTATCTTTGCATCCTTAAGAAGCTTTGCGCTCTCCGTCACATGACTGCATACCTTTCGTATCATACTATATGGTATATCATAACAATCGGCAAGATCGGCAATCTCAACATCCTCCGATATGGCAACATCATCACTTGCGATAAAATGCTCCCATATGCCTATCCTGAGCTCCACATCGGGAGGCGCTATATAAAGCGACGGTATTCCGTATGCGGCAAGACTTCCGGGCTCCTTACCCTGTCCGGCAAGGATAATGCATTTTCCTCTGCAAAGACCGGTAAGCTCAGAGAGTGCTTCATCCAGTCGGAAATCATTTTTCGTCTGTCCCTCCGGAATATTTTCCGGTTCGAAATTAACGAGCAGATTTCCGTCATCAAGGATCATCCTGAGATAAAGAGCAGAGATACATTCCCTTCTTTTATCAGCGGAAAGGCCGCTGAATAAATTGATATCAAGTATATAAAGCCGCTCTTTTCTTTTTTCGCAAAGCTTATAAATTATATGAGCAACCGTTTCCCAGTCCTCGTTTTCAAGATAGCAAAACGGCTGATTGCCGGAAAAAAGGATCCCTTCGGTCGCTTCACCCGCCTCTTCAAAGAAAAGAGGGATATCTTCTTTTTCCGTATATTCCCAAAACGGAAAACGCTTTATGCTTTCTTTTTTGTACTGTCCTACGATCATTTTTCTTATGATCGGATCTACGGTAAGCACCGTATCAAGCGAAAAATCCGTTATACCTCTTAAAAATACCTGTGAATAGATTTCCGGTTCTTCTATCTCGGGGATAAATCTTCCGCTTACCTCTCTGGGAGTCATACGGCGAAGCAATGCATATACAAGCCCTATGGTCGGCCTTTTGGCCTTGATATCATCCTGCAGAAAGCCGAATATCCTCTCGTACTTCCTGTCAAGTTCGGGTGCTATCACAAGGATAAGCGATAGTATTCCGGTTCTGTCGAGAGAAAGCTTATTTTTAAGATACTCGATAGGGAGCTTTTCCTTATACTCTTCCGACGTTTTTTCGGTAATCGTAGCTTTAACCCTGTCCGAAATATAATCGAAGCCCTCGGCACAGGACATCGCCATTACCGGATCCCATATATCCGCCTCACGGAAGTACGGCGGCATTTCAAAATATGCCTCCATCTCGGACTCCGTTATCACAAGTCCTCTTGAAAAAAGCTTCTGCTCCTTGGATAAGCCCTTAAAGCGAAGATATCCCTCAAGCATCATATCAAGAAGCCTCAGATAATCATCCAGCTCTTCCGCATAGGAACCGTATGGTTCCTTTCTTTTCTCTTTGTCAAAATAATCTGCGTATTCGTACATTTTTCTTCCGTATGCTCACCCGGATCTACTTGCCGGTGCTGTCTGTATTTTCCATATTATCTATATTGTTCGTATCGTCCGTATCAGACGATCTGTCTGCATTATCCGCCGTATCTGTAACAGCCGTATCTTCGGTATAGAAATGTATCTGTGCGTAGGCGGACCATACATTAAGTAATTCCCCGTCTTCTCCGGGTTCTGTATCGGGTGACTCGGCATCCTCTAAAAGGACAAAATCCGTAAATCCGTTTGCCGCAAGAAATGCGGCAAAATCCTCTTCCATTTCACCGGGAAGCCGGAAAAGAGTCTTAAGAATGATATCGTCTTCTGTTTCATCATCATCCCACTGAAATATCTGTCTTGCTACCTTTACGGTGCTTTGAAGGAGCTCTGTACCATAGCCCTTTCTGCGAAACTCAGGCCGGGTGTATATGCTGAGGATATTCAGATCGCCGAAGCCTTCCAGCTCGGTTATGATAACCGAAACAGGCTCCGGATCAGTACATACAAGGCAAAGATACTCTATCTCTTCGGATTCTTCATAAGAAAAAACCTCTGTCAGTTCATCAAAAACTACCGGCAGTATAAGGCTGCGATACTTTTCTATATCATCCTTCTTTATTAATTCAACTTTCATTTATATTACCCGTAACCGAACCGTTAAAAGCCTTCTTTAGCCGGTTTTACTTCATTAAACAGATTTACAAAAAGCTGGTAAAGACCTGAAGCCGGATTCGATATTTCCCTATTAAACATCCCCCTCAGACTATTAGCAAGAACCATGTCATGATGGGCCTCTGTAGTCGATCTGAAGCCCTGAAATACATTATACCAAAGATCCAGCGCCAAAGTTTCGATATAATATGCATTATCATTGTCAGGTTCGGATTTTTTTAAGGCTGTTGCGATAGCAACAAAAGTATCCTTATTGCTGTCAAACTTTTTCTGAAAATAAGATAAAAGCCATTTTCTATCTGCCTCACGGATAAAATCGGTGTCATTATCCTTTCCCTCGGTTGAATCAAAAGGTCTTCCGCCTTCTGCCTCACTTTTATCCCATGTACTCTGTATATCGCCAAATAACATTTCATACAATCTTGTCTTATATATTCTTGATGCGGAACTTGTATAATCACTTTCAATTCCGACTGTTGCGCCACCTTGCTTTTCCATAGATGCCAGTCTGAAAATGTGTTCAATTTCCTGCTTTCCGTAGCTTTCCTTTTCAAGCATATAGTTATGAGAGTTACTGAAATCAACGGCAAGCTGGTGAAATCTAAGGGCTTGATCCAGCCGCCTCTCCTCGGCACTGTTCATATCCGAGCGATTTTTACTGTCAATTTCGAGATATTCCAGATATTTTTTTACAGCCTCCTCAGGGGTCTTAAATATCTGCAGATATCCTTCGTACAGAGACGGGCTCATTTTTGCAGTAAGCCCTCCGGCATATATCTCAACTCTGTTTTGGTACATCTGGTCTCGAGTAAGCTCAAACTTATCAAAAACCATATTACCGGCTTCCGACCCTACATAAATGGTATCTATATAATTCATACCTATCTGAAGAATCGACAGATAATTCATTATCTGTTTATTTATCCTCAGATCACCCTTGAAATACCTTGAATATATATCATTAACCGCTCGTGAATCATTTTGCAGCTGCTGTCTTACAAATCTGAGTTTGGAAAGATCCAATCCGTTGTAAGGAACCGTATACTCATTAACTGCTACCTCTTTTCCATTTTGTTGTGCTGCTGCTACCACAGTCTGAATTGCATCTTCAACATCCATCTGAAGTGAGTAGAGCTGCATTCTGGAATTCAGATAATTAAGGCCGGTAAGAAATGACTGAAGCTCGGCGGGAATCTCCTGCCCCTCAGGTAAAATGCTCCTCATTGCCTCCGTCATCTTTTTACCTTCAGTCGTTACATTTTCAACCAGCTTTGCAAAATTCACCTTTGCATCCTTGGCTTCTTCACCCATAGTTCCGGCATATTTGTAGGAACCGAGATCGCCGCCTATATCGGTATTTCCGGATACTCGTCTCAGATTCTCACCGGTAACTCCGGGAATATATGTTGTCTTGTCTGCCAGCTTTTCATCTCTGCTATCCCAGTAATTCTTGATATCCTCGAGATTGACACGCTTATTTCCGAAGCCTTGATAGGAATTATCGTTACTATTCGACATATCTGCAAGCTGTGACATTGCTGAAGCGGTAAAGTAAGAGCCGAAGAATCCCGCACCTGCTCGAAGGAAGTTATAGAGAAAATTATATCTTACCTTTTCCTGCTCGAATATCTGTCCGCCTGTATCAAGGCCGGCCTCCTTTTCGACCATATCTCTTACAAATGTAGTGCAGTTTCTTTTATAATAGCCATATCCCTTTGATGAATACTGTTCGGATGCCAAAAGGATTTTTCCGACCTGCTCTTCAGTAGCTTTATATCTCCTGCTTATAGTGTAATTATGATTTCTGTCATTTTTAAGCATTCCGGGAAAAACAGCATTGTGGTTTGCCAAAAGCTCAGACATGGCTACTCCTGTAGTTCCTCCGGCAGGATAAAAACCATATTGGATCCTGTAACGGTCGATACGATTTGTTGATCTGTTTTTACGGCTGTAATGGATACCTATCATGGCATGACCCATATTTGTACCGTCAAAGCTTCTTGAAGAGCCTTCCCTAGGCTGAGAGATAAAAACCGAAACCTCGGGAGGTAAAGGCGATCCGTCCTTATCGGCTGCCTCTTCCGCCGTCATATAAGACCAGACAACAGGTACTCTTCTGAAATCACTCAGCATGTCCCATCCGTTTTCTTCGCCTTTATCGTTAAGCTTCCTTTCATACGTATCCCCTTCACCCCAGCCGGGGATCAGGTCTCTGTTTTTTCTTTCCTGCATTACATCTGCTGCTTTTAAAAGCTTTTTCATCGCATAAGTATAGCGGATAGCTATTACGGGAGCAGTCACTATATTTGTAATAGCCTTAGCTGTCTTTGCAAAACCGGTTGAAAAGCTTGTCCAGAATCTTCTCCAAAGTCCCGGTCTGCTTCTCTGGGGAATCTGTGGTGTAAAATTCCAGCCGTTTACTTCCCTGATGGCAGCATCAGCCTGCTTAAGGCCGTCATTAATATCCAAAACAGCCTGTCTTTGCTGACTCTTTTTTGTATTATCCGACGCGGCTATATTCTTCCCGTTATCGTTCATTGTATTATTATCAAGTTTAACGGTACTTCTGTCTTCCGGATTAGTTTTCCCGATATTCGGTGACTCCTCGATGCTTTGAAGGATATTACCCGGCAGAATGGGACCTGTCCCCGTTAGGCCCTCGTTTCCTATAGCATTACGACCTGAATCAAAAGTACCCAGATCTTCGGGATTTAAGTTGCCGAGCAGATCATTTTCCTGCTCCAAAAGCTTCTCTCCCGCTTCATTTCCTACGGCACTTCGGCCACGGTCAGCTTCCGTGAAGGAGTCATAATCATCCAGGTTTCCCAGTATATCAACCTCCGGTATGTTATCAATTTTCAGTTCATCAATTTCACGCATACTATCACTCCGTTCGTTTTATTGTGCTACTGCCTTTGCTATAACATTAATAAACATATTATATATAGGCTGTCCGGGGAAAACCGACATTTGACCGAATACATCCGAAAGTATTCCGACAGCATTTTTTTCCGCATCCGGATTCTCACCGGGAGAAGGCATAAGCGTATCAATTATCGAGCTGTATAAATCCATAATAAATTCACTCATTATGTCTTCTTTTCTTGAATCAGGCTTCTGTTTTTTCATGACTTTGATAATCATTTCCAGCTTGTCCTGTCTTTCGGGAATTCGCGATGACATATAGTTTATAATCCAGGTTTTGCACGCTTCCTGTTTGCCTTCCGTAACTATAGTAGGTTTTCCTTTCATAATTACGGAAATCGGACGACCGCCATCATTTTCAGCCTTATCCCATTCAGTCTGAATATCATAAAATATATCCTTAAATAATAGAGTTTTATAAACCCCCGATGCGGTACCTGTAAAACGCGCATCTCCCGTATCCAAAGTTGCATCGTTTCTTTCCAACTCTGAAAGCTTATAAATATATTCTATATCCTGCTGTCCGAAATTTTCCTTTTCAAGCATATAACGATGAGACATATAAAAATCCTTAGCCAGCTCATGTTTTCTCTTCAGAGGCGCAAACATCTTTTGTTCCGAGCTGGTTCTATCGTCTTTTCCGATTTCCTCAAGTCTTTTATATTCAAGATAGTTTTTGACTGCATCAGCCGGATTTTTGTACACCTGAAGGTACGCTTCGTACATTGATGGCGACATTCTGGCAGTAAGACCGCCTGCTGTTATATCCAGATCATTTTGATAAAGCTGATCAATGGAATTTATATATCTTCCTCGCCCTACCTTTTCGCCTGTTTCTGTTTTTTCATAAAGCATGTCTATATAATTGATACCTGCCTGAAGGATCGACAGATAATTCATGACCTCTTTATTTATCCTCAGATCACCTTTGAAATAAACTTGATAAATCCGATTTACGTTTTTAACGGCATCACTGAAGGTTATTCGCAGGCTTTGTAATTCATCTGCACTTAATGAACCGTAGGGATATAGTTGCTTATCGATATCTCCAATCATTTCTTTAACAGATTCATCTGAAAGAAAGGTACGGATTTTTGAAAGAGCATCAAGCAGACCGTTATAAACCTTTTCATATGACCCTCGATTAAGGAATGCGTATAATTCCGAAGGAATGCGCCCGGGAGGCAGAATACTCCGCATCGCAGCTGTCATATCACCTGCTGAAGCAGGAACATTTACGGAAATATCCTGAAAATTAACCTTACGATTCTCCCTGGTTCCCATGGTACCGTAATAAATCATGGAACTTAACATTCCGCCTGTTTCTTCATTATATTCCAGACGCCGCAGGTTTTCCCCCGTAACTCCCGGAAGAAATCCCACATGTTCATCCCCGCTTTCATTTCTGCTGTCAAGATAATTCTTAACATCCTGAACATTAACTCGTTTATTTCCATAGCCCTGATAGGAATTATCAGTATTTTTTGACATATCGGCAAGCTGTGAATAAACATTTGCGGTTGCAAAGGAGCCCATAAATCCGCCAACCATACGTCCCATATTCATTATGGCATTAAACCTTATCTGCTCATTTTCAAACAATATACCGCCTGTATTAAGACCTGCTTCTTTTTCGACCATATCACGAACAAAGGTTGTACAGTTCCTTTTATAAAAACCATAACCGCCGGAAGCGTAGGTCTCGGATGCCTTAAGTATCCTTCCGACCTGCTCCTCAGTTGCTTTGTACCTTCTTCCGATACTGTAACTATGATCATAATCATCCATAAGCTGTCCCGGAAATATTGCATTCTCATTCCCTTTCAGTGCAAGCATGGATTTAGTCGCGGTTCCTCCGGCAGGATAAAAACCGTATTGGATCTGATAACGATTGACACGATTCGCGGCCTTGCTCATCCTGCTGTAATGAATACCTATCATGGTGTGACCCATATCCAGGAAGTCAAAGGATTTTGAAGAACCCGGTTTCGGCTGATCTACCAAAACGGAAATCTCGGGATCTATTAGCTTACCGTTTTCTACAGCCTTTTCTGCTGTAGTATGAGCCCATACAACGGGAACTCTTCTCATATCACCGAGCATATCCCAGCCGTCTTCATTACCGTTATTATCAGTTTTTCTTTCAAAGGTCGCACCATCCCAGCCGGGAATAAGATCAATATTTTTCTTTTTCTGCATTTCACCTGCGGCATTTCTAAGCTTTCGTAAAGCATAATTGTAACGTAAAAGAACTACCGGAGCCGTCACAACATTGGTTACTGCCTTCGCAACTCTTGTTGCGCCATTGGCAAAGCTTGTCCAGAATCTCCGCCACAGACTCGGCTTGCTTCTTTTCGGAATGCTGGGGGTAAAATTCCAGCCTCTTACCTCCTTCATGGCATTATCAGCCTCTCTCATTCCGATATCTATATCCTGAACCGCTTTTATATCCGCTTTTCTTTGTCCTTCAGCCGAACCAAGGCGCTGCCTTCTGCCTCTTCTTATCACATTTGCACTCTGAGACTCATTAAGCAATTCTTCATTCTCTTCTATGCCATTTTCAACATTGTCATTTACAATGTTCATTTCAGTCGACTGAGGCATAATCGGGCCCAAATTTCCGAGAGAATAATCATTTCCGGATGGATTATTTCCCATCTCTGAATTTCCAATCTGCTCATTTCCGATTGCGTTTATGTTGTCCGCATCAAGATTGTCAAATTCAAGATTATTATTCAATTGTATAAGATTTTCATCATAATCCTTTTTTTGATCATCTGTAAGAAAATCGGACTCACGCATATTTTTCTCCCGTTTTAAAAACTTATCATACTTTTAATCATCCGGATTACCGAGATCTATAACTCTGTGGGTCGCATTTATTTTATCGGCGGTATCATAATCATGAGTAGCCATTATTATCGTAGTACCCTGCCTGTGTATAACCTCCATGAGTCGGAAGATTTCTTCCGAAGCAGCCGGATCGAGATTTCCCGTCGGTTCGTCCGCAAGGAGGATAAGCGGATAATTGAGCAGGGCTCTTGCCATACACACTCTTTGTGTTTCACCGCCTGAAAGCTCCTTCGGATATCTTTTGTAAAACTTCTCCGCTCCCATCAGCTTTAATACATTTCTGATACGATTTTCGGAATCATTTTTATTTATCCCGGTCATTGACATTACCAGCTCGAGATTATCATAAACAGAGTAATCTCCGAAAAGCTTTGCATCCTGAAAAACAACCCCCAGCTTTCTTCTATAAGCAGGTACATCTGCCCTGTCTATCGATGAAAGCTCTGTTCCGTTTACGACAATGCTGCCGATATAGCCGTCTATCTCCTTCATAAGAAGATTCAGAAGTGTTGTCTTTCCGCATCCGCTTCTTCCGATAAGGAGAATAAATTCTCCTCTGTCAACATGCATTGAAAAATCCGTAAAAACGGGAATTTCGGCTTCCGGGTATTTCATTCCCATATTTTTTATATCGATCACGCCAGTCCCACCTCCGCGGCATAGGGTTCAAAATCAGATTTTGTAAATACTTTTCCGACCTTAACAAATTCATACTTTATGGCATTAAGATAATGCCTCATATGAACCTTTCCTGCCGCATCCGGATCAGCAGCTGCAAGGAATGCCGCATTCAATATACAGTTCTTTATATTACCGCCGACAAACTCAAATTTTTCGGCAAGAAATCTGATATCAACATCATCTGCGAGAGGAGTATCCTTAGGTATCGTAGTTCTCCAAAGCATTTCCCTCGTATCCGGATCGGGGAACTGGAATTCAACGATATATTTCATTCTTCGGAAGAATGCGGGGTCGATGTTGTGCTTATAGTTTGTTGCCAGCACGGAAACTCCGTCATAGGCTTCAACCTCCTGCAAAAGGAGCGCGGTCTTGTTGTTGTTTGACGCCTGGTTCGAACCTCCGTCATCGGATCTTTTTGCAAAGAGCGTATCGCACTCGTCGAAGAAAAGAACGACGTTACATTTCTTTGCTTCCCTGAAGATCATGGATATGGATTTTTCCGTCTCACCGACATACTTATCGATAACCTTTGAAAGGTCTACTCGATAAAGCTCAAGATTAAGCTCATGCGCTATAACCTGGGCGCACATGGATTTACCTGTACCGGGAGCCCCGAAAAGCAGGATTGAAAGTCCTCGGCCGTAGGGATACTTTTTTGTATAGTGCCAGTTCTCGTAAACCTGCTTACGGAAGTTCATCTGATCTATGGCATGCTCAAGTGTCTCCCTCTGATTCTCATTCATTACGATATCTTCAAAGCCGAAGTTTGCCTTTATCTTGGTGGCCTTCTGAGTAAGCTCGGAGCTCATCTGGTTGTAGCAGCCCTTAAACAGCTTTTCTCTTGATATCTTTGCCTCTCCCGCCATTACCGAAAGTGCTCTTGCATTCTTAAGAGCATCATGTATCTTTCCGGGAGTGAAAAGGAATTTCGTTGACATTTCCAGCATATCTATTTCATCATCAAGCGTGTAGCTCTTACCGTAATACTCCCAGCATTCCTGTCTCTCACCCGTATCCGGCGTGGGAAGCTCAAGCTCGGTGAATTCACTCTTTGTAATCTGACGGAAATCGATATGCTCCTTACTCATGGAAAATACGAGGATTCCCTGCTCATTCAGCTTTGAAAAGGCAAGATCCATATATCCGAAGAACTTATCCTTTTCCTCTTCGCGGAAGGTAAGCTCAGTAAGACAGCAGCATGAATTTGTCAGAATGCATTCACGGGTAACTGCCCAGAGTGCGCTTTCTACAAAATGGTAATCGTAATTGAAAAGCTTCTTGCAGTTTACGGCAACAGCCTTAAGGCCCTTTTCCCTGCAAAAATGCTTAACGAAAAATCTTCTTCCGCTGCCTTCATCTCCGTAATAGTAGAATATCCTCACGCCCTCTTCGTAGGATATCTTCATTTCATTTAAAATGCCCTGATTTGCCATAATAGGATATAATTCCTTATCATCAGTAAGCATATAAATGAATCTCGTATAATCCTCATCCAGCTTGTCCGGATTTCGTCCGAAAAGGCAGTCTATAACTCTTTTATCCGGTGATACTACAGTCGAGAAAGGCATACTCTTCATAACACTGAGTGAT
>CACYCJ010000044.1 GCA_902772925.1 uncultured Lachnospiraceae bacterium | reverse complement strand
TTCTGGCCAAGATTGACAAGGAAATCGAGATTGCCAAGGCGGGAGGAGATGCTTATCTCGGCTTCAAGCTAAATTCGCTTACCGATAAGAAGATCATAGATAAGCTTATCGAAGCCTCCAAGGCCGGTGTAAAGATCGATATGGTGATCAGAGGTATCTGCTGCCTGCATTCCGGAATACCCGGAAAGACCGACAATATACGCATTATCAGCATTGTCGGCAGATTTCTTGAGCATTCCAGGATCTATATCTTCGGCAAGGACGAAAGGGAGGAAATGTACATTTCTTCCGCTGATTTCATGACAAGGAATACGGTTAGAAGAGTGGAGGTTTCCGCTCCGATAAATGATCCTGCCATAAAGGACAGGATAAGGGATGTCTTTAAGCTCCTGCTTTCCGACAATGAAAAGGCAAGGATTCAGTGCCCCAATGGGGAATATAAATATATTAAGCATGAGGAGCCGCTTGTAAATGCACAGGAAGTGCAGTATGAGATGGCATATAAGTTAAGTAACGGTAATGAAAAGAAGTAAAACAGACACACAAGCCGATAAACAGAAAAAGGTCAGACCGAAAAAGTATATGAGCCTTAAGAATTACCTGACGGTAATTATCATTTTGATCATATTGTTTTGCACGACGGCATTATATCTGTCGTATATCGTCTTCTCGTATGACAGGACTGTTAATGATATAAAGGTTCATTCGGAGCTTATAAATGACTCCGTAAAGGGGATTCTTAAGGATTATGACAGAACCGATATTATACCCGTGTCCGATAAGGAAGCGGTGGCGCTGAACAGCATGGCTGTTTCCACAGGAGGAAGGATACTTGTTATCAACAGAGATTACAAGGTTATCTACGATACCTCTCTTCAGCTTACGGGTAAATATGTGATCGGGTCGAGACTCATTAGTACTTTAACTACAGGAGTAAGCAGCGAAAAGATAGGTGAGTTGCATTCGGAGCTTATCACAGCGTATGATTCGGGACTCATTATTTCGTATTTTCCCGTGGGAGAGATAATCGGAAGACAGCAGAATAATCTTATTTTGTTCGGGATAATCTATCTTTTGATGATACTCATGGGAATACTGTTTGCTACGGCTGTAGCCAAGAGATCCACAAAGGATATCAATCATATCAATCAGCAGGTAAGGGATATGGCGGAAGGAAATTTTGATGCCAATATCTCGGTTGAAGGCTTCAGGGAATACAGATATCTCGGAGAAAACTATAACTCTCTGGTTAAGAAGCTTGATAGCGTCGATTCCTCAAGACAGGAATTTGTTTCGAATGTTTCGCACGAGCTTAAGACACCGATGACCTCGATGAAGGTGCTTGCGGAATCGCTTCTTCAGAATGAAAATGCAACCGCGGAAGAGTACCGTGAATTTATGGGTGATATAGTCGAAGAGGTTGACAGAGGAACCAGACTTATAAATGACCTGCTGATGCTCGTAAAGACCGATAAGAAAAATACTACTCTTGATATTAAGGAAAAGGATATCGACGAGCTGATAAATATCATTATCAAGAGGGTTCAGCCTATAGCCGATGCGAGAAACATTTCCCTCCAATACAACAGCTATAAGAATGTGGTGGCTGAGGTCGATGAGGTGAAAATGCTTCTTGTGATCTCGAATATTTTGACAAATGCCATTAAGTATAATGTGGACAACGGCTGGGTTCGAATTTCACTCAATGCGGATAACAAATATTTTTATCTTAAGGTTGCGGATTCCGGCGTCGGAATTCCGGACGATGAAAAGGATAAGGTGTTCGACAGATTCTACAGAGTCGATAAGGCGAGAAGCCGTAATACCGGAGGCACCGGGCTCGGCCTTTCAATCGCCAGAAATGTTGTCATTTCACATAACGGAAGCATTAAGATGTACAGTGAATCCGGAAAGGGTACGACATTTACCATCCGTATGCCGCTGAAGCAGGAATTGGTGGGACCTCCTCCCGATGCTACAGCGACAGGAAATAAGACAAGGGTAAAAAAAGAAAAGGTTAAAAGGGACATCATAGGAAAAGACAAGAAGGCTAAAGGAAAAACAGATAAAGACAGGACGGTAAGAGAAAGCGCGGATAAAGACAGACTTGCAAGAGAAAGTGCGGATAAAGACAAGACAATAAAAGAAACTGCGGGTAAAGAAGTATCCGAGGGTGAAAAGACGGGTAAACTGAAAAAGAAAAAGTCGGGAATTGATAAGACCGGACTAAAATCGATCACTTCGATAATGATTATTCTGATAATGGTGATTTCACTTGGAGGATGTTCCTTTAAGGATAAGAAAAGTACTACTACAGAGTATGTTAAGCCGTCTATCAACAGCAGTCTGTATGAGATCAGTAAGATAAATGTTTACAGGATAACAGATAAGATGGTTTCTGTATCGGAGGTATATCAGCTGAAACAGCCGGAGATAATTCCGAATTCCGTCGAAGAATTGATGAATCTGTATGAATTCCCGGATGGCACCAATTATAAAGGCTACACCGTGGATGAAAGAGGAAATGTCGAGATTACCCTGGAAATCCCGGAAGAACAGCATGAAACAAGACTTCTCGTGAAAGCAGAGATAGTCCTGACCTTGTCACAGATAGCCGGTGTAAATGAAGTGGTGATGAATATCGTAGACGGAGAGGCAAATGTGATAGAAAGAGAAAGCTATACACCGGAAAGCTTTTATTTCTATCAGTGATCAGAGTATACAGAGATGATGGTCAATTGCGGTAAATACAGAAAAATGATTATAGTAAAATGATAACAGTAAACAATTACGGTATTAATATGGTTTGACGAAAGATCAGTTAATATTTTATAAGGGAGAATGAAAAATTGAAAAGACCGTTGATGGCAGCGTGCCTTGCTGTAACAGCCGGCATTTTGCTTCACATGGCAGATGCCTACATAGCCTATATCGCATGTATAATGGCAGCTGCAATTATTACGGTCATCGGAAGCAACAAAATTAAGCATCAGGATAAAAAGCTTATCCTGGTGCTTTTTTTGTGTGCTGTCGGTGGCTATGTTTGGACAGGAATATCAGCTGAACCCGTAAGCGGTGAGGTTGAGGATATGGAGCTATGTATCAGGAATATAAGAGAGTTTGAGGATGGCTATACATTTATCGGAGAGTCTCAGGGTGTGAAGTATCTGATCGATTATGCATCAAAACACGGCAATTATTATGAGGAGAGTGCTACGGACAGTACCGGCGACCGTGGGAAAGTAGAAAATCCGGTAAATGATGATGCACATAATATTCATGAAACTGTGGATTGTCCGTTGAGACGGGATGAGTTCAGGGAAGGCGATTATATTTTAGTGACGGGTGTTTCCGCGCCGATAAAGAAAGCATCGAATCCGGGAGGCTTTGATAAAAAGAAATACTATGCTTCAAAGGGAATTGCTATGAGCATTAAAGCAAAGGCTCTTAGAAAATCGGATAGGAAACCGAAGCTCTTACCGGTGATTCTTTATACGGTCAGGAAATATCTGAAAAGCTCGATAGAATACATTTTTCCGGAAAAGTATGCGGGGATACTTTCAGCCATGCTTCTCGGGGAGCGAGATTCCATGGATCAGGAGACAAAGGAGCTGTATAGGGAAAACGGTATAGCACACATTCTTGCAATATCGGCGCTTCATGTAGCTCTTATAGCCTCATTTTTTATGAAAATGCTGGAAGTATCGGGTATGCAGAAAAAGAAAAGAGCTTATGTTGCGATAATGTTTGTTGTTTTCTATGCATTTATGACGGGACTGTCGCCGTCGACAGTCAGGGCGACCGTTATGCTGATCCTCACATATATGGCAATGATTAAGGGCAGGACTTCGGATCCGTTCACATCGATAGCACTTACACTGGTGTTGTCGGTATTTACGGATGTAACTTCAATAACCGATAACGGACTTGTGCTGAGCTTTGCCGCTGGAAGTGCGGTAATCGTAGGAGGATATGTATGCGAGAGGCTGAGTCCCTCTGTTGAAAAGTACATTGAAACTAAAATGGACGGAAAAATTCTGCCGGGAGGAGAAAGGCGAAAGATCAATAAGGTCAAAGAGGTGACGGTAAGAGCATTTGATACGATAGTTGTATCTGTAACAATAAACATCTTTATGCTGCCAATCATCGTTTATTACTACTACGAGATTACTCCATATGCACTTCTTTTGAATTTCATAATAATTCCGCTGCTTTCGCTGGCTGTTGCAGCGGGAGCCGTCGGGATGGTGTTCGGGGCAGCTGCACTCGGAATTTCCTTAGTAAGCAGTCCGGATTTGACTGTATTTTTAAAGGCTTTAAGGCTTTGCGGAAGCTTACTGTCTTATCCGGCAAGAATAGTTCTTGATTTATATGAGTGGCTATGTATGGCAACACTTAAGCTTCCCTTTTCAAGGATCATTACCGGCGGCTGTGATCTGAAGTGGATGATCTTATATTACATTATAGTCGGAAGTATTTTTTATCTGTGGCTTAGAAAGAGACCGTGTGGGGACGGAGAATCGCAGGGGATTACTGCGTGGGATATGCTTGTGTGGGGCAGGACTGAGCAGGATGAAATTGACGGGGGTGAAAGCAGAAGAAAGAACATTATGCCGTCGGTTCTCATCGTACTGTTGGTGGTGCTGTTTATCGGAACGGTTAAAATGGATAATTATTTGACCGACAGAGTTGTATTTCTTGATGTGGGACAGGGTGATTCTTCCATTATTCATACAAGAGACGGCCTGAATATAATATCGGACTGCGGAACAAGCTCCGGCATTGATGTAGGGAAGACGGTTCTTGTGCCGGCTTTAAAGTACTATGGAGTAGGCAGGATAAGTCATATTTTCATATCGCATTTTGATAACGATCATGTATCAGGAATCTTTTATATGCTTAATAACTATGAGCTTACGGGGATAAAAATCGATGAGATCGTGGTAGCAGAAGGAACGGAGGATGAAAAACTTGATGAGCTGAGGAAGCTTGCATCAC
>CACYCJ010000043.1 GCA_902772925.1 uncultured Lachnospiraceae bacterium | reverse complement strand
TCAAGATACTCGTCATAGGTCGTCTGCTTATCTATAAAGCCTGTAGCTGTTATCTCCATGATACGGTTTGCAGTTGTCTGAATGAACTGGTGATCCTGGCAGGAGAAAAGTACAACTCCGGGGAATTTAATCAGCGCGTTGTTAAGTGATGTTATGGATTCCATATCAAGGTGGTTTGTAGGCTCGTCAAGGATGAGAACATTGGTACCCATTATCATTATCTTCGATAGAAGGCACCTGACCTTTTCACCACCGGAAAGAACCTTAACCTTCTTTATGCCGGCATCGCCCGGGAAAAGCATTCTTCCGAGGAAGCCTCTTACATATGTGGCATCCTTTTCTTCCGAAAACTGTGTAAGCCAGTCTACCATGATAAGGTCATTGTCAAATTCCTTGGTATTGTCCTTGGGGAAATAACCCTGAGTGGTCGTAACTCCCCATTTGTATTCTCCTTCATCCGGTTCATCTTCACCGGCAAGGATCTTAAAGAGCTCAGTGGTTGCAAGTGTGTAGGGACCTACAAAAGCTATCTTATCCTCTCTGCCTACAGTAAAGGAAATATCATCCAGAAGCTTCTCCCCGTTTACCGTCTTTGAAATGTGTGAAACGGTCAGAACCTCATTCCCTATCTCTCTCTTAGGTCTGAAATCTATATAGGGATACTTTCTGCTCGAAGGCTTGATCTCTTCAAGCTCTATCTTTTCGAGGGCTCTCTTTCTGGAGGTAGCCTGCTTCGATTTTGAAGCATTTGCGGAGAATCTTGCGATGAATTCCTTAAGCTCCTTTATCTGCTCTTCCTTCTTCTTGTTTGCTTCTTTCATCTGGCGGATCATAAGCTGGCTTGATTCAACCCAGAAATCGTAATTTCCGGCATATATCTGAATCTTACCGTAATCCAGATCCGCGATATGAGTACATACCTTATTGAGGAAGTATCTGTCGTGGCTGACTACGATAACGGTATTCTCGAAATTGATAAGGAACTCTTCAAGCCAGGATATAGCATCAAGATCCAAATGGTTTGTAGGCTCATCGAGAAGCAGCACATCGGGATTTCCGAAAAGAGCCTGGGCAAGAAGCACCTTAACCTTCATATTGCCGTCCAGATCGGACATCATCGTATAATGATACTCCGTGTCGATCC
Source organism: uncultured Lachnospiraceae bacterium (assembly GCA_902772925.1). GTDB lineage: Bacteria > Bacillota > Clostridia > Lachnospirales > Lachnospiraceae > Eubacterium_Q. The sequence continues at coordinate 5,033 of CACYCJ010000043.1, read as the reverse complement.
CGAGTCCGTTAAGAAGGGTAGCTGCGTCGGATTCGGCATTCCATCCGTCCATTTCAGCAAATTCCGCTTCAAGCTCGGAAGCCCTTATTCCGTCCTCATCGGAAAAATCCTCCTTCATGTAGATGGCATCCTTTTCCTTCATAATATCGTAAAGTCTTTTGTTACCCATGATAACGGTATCAAGCACATTGTAGCTGTCATATTGGAAGTGATCCTGCTTCAGTACCGAAAGTCTCTCGCCGGGATCCATCGTAACATCTCCGCTCGTCGGCTCAAGCTCTCCCGAAAGGATCTTCAGAAATGTCGACTTTCCCGCGCCGTTTGCCCCGATAAGGCCGTAGCAGTTTCCGGGAGTGAAGCTGATAGTAACCTCTTCAAATAATGCTTTTTTTCCAAACCTCAGTGATACATTGTTTGCACTAATCATTTAACTAAACCTCTTTTGTAATATATTATAATTATTAATTATCCGTTACTCCATTTCATCTATAAGCTTCTCGATAAGGCGTTTCTTCGTATATATATCATAGCTGAGAAGAAAGATAAATGCCATTTTGTTAAGATATTCATCTTCGGCCTTCGGGAAAAGCTCTTCGGTAAGAGCCATCGCCTCCGCAGTACTTCTTTCCGTAATGAAATACTGCTTTTTCTCAAGCTCATAGATATTACCGTAAATATCGTCCATCGAAAGCTTTTCTTTTTCAGCCGATTCTTCATTGAAAAATCTCGTATTCATCGGTTCGAGAAGCTTCTGCACATCATTTACCGAGACCACATTTTTCAGATAATATATGTATATAAGTATAATGATATGCTCCTTGGAGTATTTCTTTTTTACGGGCGGAGGAAGGAGCTTGTTCTTTGTGTAGTTATTGATCATGGCCTTGGTCAGAGTTTTATCCTCACTGCCTCTGTTGTTATGAATGAGGTGTCCGTCCATAAACCCGGTGACCTGATCCATGTACAGTTCTACATCCGGAATGTCCTTCGGAAGGATGAAATCCTGTTTTATCCATTCCCGTATCTGCTTTTTTATAGCTGAAAAATCATCCATTGTCAATCATCCCCTTAAGAGGCACCTTCCTCTTCTTCATTTTTCTTTATCTGAAGCCTGACCTTTTCAACTCTTCTTTTTTCTATCCTGAGCACCTTAATGCTTACTTCATCATTTTCGGCAACATCGCCTTCAGCGGGCAGTCTGTCGAGAAGCTCAATGACGAGTCCTCCCACCGAATCATAATTATCCGAATGAAGCTTTGTACCGATTGCATCATTCAGATCGTCAATCTTGACGGCTCCCATTACATCGTACACATTTTCTTCCTGCTTGCGAATGAATTCGTCTTCATTGGAATCGTATTCATCTCTGATATCACCGACTATCTCTTCTATCAGATCCTCCATGGTGATAAGCCCCGCCGTGATGCCGTATTCATCAAGGACAATGCACATATTTGACGAAGACACCTTAAGGTCCGCAAAGATTTCGGCGGTCTTTTGATATTCATATACAAATACCGGCTTTCTCATCAGCCTTTTTATATCTACCGCATCCGCCGCGGATTCATTTGTCTTTCCTTCTCTTATGGCCGCCTCTCTTGCCATAAAAAGATCCTTCATATGAAGGATTCCTATGATGTGATCCTTTGATTCCTCGTAAATGGGGAGTCTGGAATAGTTTTCGTTTTTCAGAAGCTCTATAAGATCCTTATAATCCGTATTCACATTAACGGCAACCATATCCGCTCTCGGGATCATTATATCCTTTGAAAGTGCGTCACCGAAGTCAACCACATTTGTGATCATCTTCTTTTCGCTTTTCTCGATGACGCCATCCTCTTCACTTGTATCAACTATGACTCTGAGCTCACTCTCCGTCATCTGATTCGGGTTTTTGTCGGGATCCAGCCGAAGCAGAAGAAATATCCCTCTGCAGATAATATTCAGCAGCCAGATGATCGGCGTCAGAATGAACATCAGCACGGAAAGCGGTCCCGAAAATGCTATCGCCAGTCCCGTGCAATATGTTGATGCTATGGTCTTCGGAGTTATCTCTCCGAAAATGAGTATCAGAAACGTCAAAATGCCTGTTGCCACGCCTATATAAGCATTTCCGAATGTCTTAGTGCATACGGTCGTTGCAAGCGCGGAAGCAGACAGATTGACTATATTATTCCCTATGAGGATTGCAGAAAGCAGTTTAGTGGTATTTTCCTTCAATCTGAGAACTCTTCCGGCTCTTTTGTTTCCTTCCGCCTGGAGTGCCTTAAGCTTACTTTCACTGACTGTCGTATATGCGGTCTCTGTGGAAGAAAAGACTCCCGAAAGGATTATGAGCAGAAAAAGTATAACGGATTGACCTATTGGAATATTATCCATATCTCTACTTATCTTCCTCCTTTTTTTCAAGCCTTTCAAATATCATGGCATAGCTTCCGTTACCGTCCGTAACAGATCTGTTTACTCTGCTTATGGTCGCTGTGGAAGCTCCGGTTTCCTTTGAAATATCATTATATGTTTTTCCTTCATGAAGCATATATGATACTTCGAAGCGCTGTGCTATGGAGAGTACCTCGTTTGTCGTACAGATGTCATCGAAGAATTTATATAATTCCTCCTTATCCTTCAGACATAGGAGGGCGTCAAATAAAAGCTCCACATTATCATTACGGATTTTACTGATCATTTATTTTGCCCCCTGTCCCGAAGCCTTTCTGACCCATACTGCAACTCCGTCTCGGTTTACATAAAAATCGCCGAAGCCGTATTCATCAATCTTGATATCATACTTTGCGCTGCCCAGAATATCTCTGAAATGTGCACCCGCAAACTTTTGTCCGATATACATATGCTTCGTTCCGCCGGTTCCGTCAGACATAACTACGGCAAGTCCCGAATCCTTATGCTCGTCGTCTCCCTCTCTGGTCCAGCCTATGCAGTTGGGGTCATCGATATAATCATGCTGAGGACCGTAAGCCTTTGTCTTTCTGAGCTTCATCAGCTTATCCAGGTCCTTCTTCTTGCTCTTTATCTTATCGTGAGGAATTCCCTTGTAATCCCCGTAAAATACGCAGGGATAGCCCTCCTGTCTGAGAAGGATTATCGCATAAGCGTGAATCTTGAACCAGTCCTCAACCCATGATTCAAGGCTCTGTCCGGGCTGGCTGTCATGATTATCGACAAAGGTAACCGCCTTCATGGGATCGGCCTTGACCAAGGTTCCGTCAAACAGGAATCTGAGGTCATATGCTCCGTGAAGCTTTGAACAGTTATGGAAATTAAAGTGAAGGGGCACATCGAAAAGAGAAGCACCGCCCTGCACCTCATTTATATAATTCTTAAGTCTTATTACATCCCAATGCCAGTACTCGCCTACCGCAAAGAGCTCTCTTTCGGTATCCTGTCTGAGCTTGAAAAGGAAGTCTCTGTAAAAATGCGAAGGAATGTGTTTTACAGCATCAAGTCTGAAGCCGTCAAGATCAGCGATTTTTACATACCAGGTGGCCCATTTGACAAGCTCCTCGTAAACCTCTTGATTGCTGAAATCTATATCGGCTCCCATGAGATAGTCATAATTTCCGTTTTCAGTCAGATCGACATCTTCGTCCCATTCCTTGCCGGAGAATTTATAAAGAGATTTCTTCAGTTCATCCTGGTTCCAGTCAATTCCGTCGAAATGCGTCCAGTTCCATTTGAATTTGGAGTATTTTCCCTTTCTGCCCGGGAATGTAAAGCCCGTCCATGCTCCGATGGTCTTAGTGTCACCGATCATCTGGTAACGGTTTACCTCATTGAATTCCTGTGCGGAAACCTGTTCTACCTTATCGGCGCCCATTTTATGGTTCAGAACGATATCCGCATATGCGTTTATCTTATAATTGTGAAGCTCCTTTATGGCTTCAATGTACTCCTTCTTCGTTCCGTATTTTGTGGGAACGGTCCCCTTCTGGTCAAATTCGCCGAGATCATACAGGTCATATACCCCATAGCCCGTATCCTCAACACCTGCCGCGCCCTTGTATGCAGGCGGCATCCATACTGATGTAACCCCAAGCTTTGAAAGGTTCTCGGCATCCTGCTTTAATGAATTCCATAATGTGCTGTCAGCCTTAAGATACCATTCAAAATACTGCATCATAAGTCCATTATCTATCATTTAAATATCCCCCTTGGTAAGTAGTAAACTACAACGCTTTACCGCTTTATTATAGCAAACAGTTATTTTATCGTAAAGCTGTTCTTATTTAAATTATACTTTCCCATAAGCGTAAGGAGTGGTACAATGTGACACAAGTGTCGTAAAGACAAAAAGCATCCTGCTTGCAGGAAATGCTTTTTCGTCTTTAACGACACGCAAAACATGAGGAATTAGCAATTTGCCTCTTTACGAGGCAAATTAGCGGTTTCCGAATGTTTTCAGGATTGCGTAAGTTTCAAAGAAACGGAGCAATCCGTGTGTCACAATTTAAATTAGCAACGAAAGGAAATGCAAATATGAAAAAAGCATTATTTGTAATAGTCCTCGCCTCTCTTGCACTCGGACTTGCAGCATGCGGCAAAAAAGATCCCGTAGTTCAGGAAGCCGAATTCGGAAAGCACCTTGAAGACAAGGCTCAAGGTGTGGTCGATGAATATAACAGCCAGTTCGAAAACACCGACAACTTCGTTTCTACCGAGGAAGAGGAGCATTTCGAAGAGTAATCCCGTATTTCATAACGGTAACACTAAATGTAAGGGAAAGGATATTTTATGTCAACTATGAATCAAATGACAGCCCACAAGGAAATTGCGAGGCTTTCTCATCTTTGCACTCAGAATAATTCCATTTCTCCGGATCTTTACAATTTTTACAATGTAAAAAAGGGTCTGAGAGAGCAAAACGGGAAAGGAGTCCTCACAGGTCTTACCGAAATATCGACCGTAAACGGTTCAAGGGATGTAAACGGTACCGTTACTCCTATTCCGGGAGAGCTTTACTACAGAGGCATCAGCCTGAATGACCTTACTGACGGTTTTCTGTCCGAAGACCGTTT
>CACYCJ010000042.1 GCA_902772925.1 uncultured Lachnospiraceae bacterium | reverse complement strand
GATGTCGGTCCTCTCGATCCGACCATTGCTACAAGATGCTCGGATGAAGCGATGGTAATGTTACCTCTGTAAAACAGGATATAAGGCTGGTCCGGTATATATTTAAGCCTCTCCGGATAATCCTTGTCCCATAATGTGACAAATCCGACCCCGGCCTTTTTAAGCCTTGCTTTATATGCTTTTGTTTCCTTTTCAAAATCCGATTTCTTTATCTTATCTATAACTTCGTCCTTTATTACACCGCGAAGATTTTCAATATCCGTTTCATGAAGCTTTTCGGGCGAGCCGCAGAAGTCAAATATTTTTTTCATCGTCTTCGGTCCTATCATATCTATACTCGAAAGCCATAATACAGTATCTCTGTTTATCATATAAATCATCCTCATTTCTTTTTTATCAAACACCGTTTTTTCGGAATTCCAAACATTATATCCAAACACTATAATTGTCTTGAAATTTCAAACCTTATAAATATCATTTTCTTCGTCTCTGTAAATAAACGCTTCGCAGATATCCTCTTCCGTAATGCTTTCCCTGTCGTCGATATCCGCTATGCTTCGTATAAGTCTCAGGAGCTTAAAGGTTCCCCGTGCTGAAACATCTCTTTCTCTAAGCTGCTCCTTAAAAAATCTCCACAGTCTTTTATCCATATTCACATAGCTGAAAATCTTGTCCTGTGGTATCTCTGAATTGTATTCAAATTTCTCACCCAGATACCTTTTTCTCTGTCTTTCCAGCGCACCCATGATCTTATATCTTATATCCTCGGATGTTTCCGTGGTCTCACTGTCGAGCATCACATCATAAGGCACCCTTCTTATATCAAGCCTGATATCAATCCTGTCCATTATGGGATGACTTATCTTGTTTTTATATTTATCAATATCTCTTACCGTACACCTGCATTTGTTTCTATCGGGATAAAAGCCGCAGGGACAGTTGTTCCTCGCCGCCACCAGCATAAAATCCGCAGGAAATTCCACAGTCTGATTTATCCTCGTGATAACAACCTTCTTATCTTCCATCGGCTGTCTCAGGCTCTCTATCACATCTCTTTTGAACTCCGGAAATTCATCAAGAAAAAGAACCCCCTTATCTGCCAGACTTATCTCACCGGGCTTCGGAATCGTGCCTCCGCCCACAAGAGACGCCTGAGTGGAATTACTGTGAGGGCTTCTGAACGGTCTGCTGTTTACCAGCTTGAGATCATTACCGAGTAGTCCTGCTGAGCTGTAGATTTTTGTAAGCTCCAGTCTTTCGTTGTATGAAAGCGGAGGCATTATTCCGGGAATGCATTTCGCAGAAAGCGATTTTCCCGCTCCCGCTTCCCCCGTCATCAAAATGTGATGCCTTCCTGCTATCGCAACCGTAAGCCCTCTTTTAATAGTTTCCTGTCCTTTAAGCATCCCTATATCAAATTCGGGAAAACCGGTCTTTCCGATAAGCATCTTATCGGAAATATAAGGGTCAATTATAAGGACACCGTTCAGGTATTCGATAAGCTCATCCATATCCGCAACCGCAATAATATCAATATTATCTATGATCCCGGCTTCTTCCTTGTTATCATAGGGCACTATAACTCTTTTATAACCGTTTAAAGCAGCAAAATGCACCAGCGGAAGTACTCCGGGAACAGACATTACGCTTCCCTCCAGAGAAAGCTCTCCGATAAAGCACGATCCCGTGATCTTAGATTTATCCTTGATAAGTCCCATTGATATAAGTATCGACACAGCTATCGCCAGATCAAATGCTGTTCCTGTTTTTCTTGTATCCGCCGGATAAAGATTTATGGTTATTCTTTGCGGAGGAAGATTAATTCCGATGTTTTTAAGCGCAGTCCTTACTCTCTCACTTGCCTCCTTTACCTGTCCGGAAAGATCCCCTATAAGACTTATTCCCGGAAGACCCGGACTTATATCCGTTTCAACCGCTACGGACATTCCCTCAATACCTTTTGTCATTCCACTGTAAACTCTTCCATACATAAAGCGCCTGCCTCCTTCAAATCAACTGTATATCTCTGCTGTTTTTTTAGTCTGCTGAATGTATGCGCATACTGTAAATATCGGATCCGTATTTATAATAGATTTCAGAGACGGACTATTTCAACTGCTATAAATAATCATTTTGTTGCGCAGCATTATTTTTCTGTGCCTTATTTTCAGCATATTTATCAAACGAATAGGGCAAAAAAAATAAACGGAATGTTGAAATATGTTGCAAAAGTTTACATTTCGTTTACAATTATCATATATGTTTATATATATTTATGGCTTAAAATTATGACTCAGCGGGGGATTTGCAATGTTTGATATAAAGAATTTCTTTAAGAGCTTTACTATCGAGAATTATTCGGTGTATTTCTTTAAGTTCGTAAACTTTCTGATATTATGTACTCATATCCTTATCCTGATATTTTCATTCAGTACACAGTGTTATATACTCGGCTATTTTAACATTGCCAGTGTCGCACTTTATGCAATGTCATTTCTTCTCATTTCCTCCGGCTATCAGAGGTCCTTCATTTATCTGGTAGAGATTGAGGTAGTTGCGCATTCCTTTGTAGCCAGCATTCTCTTCAGCTATGATGCGGGCTTTAATCTTTACCTGTTTATACTCATTCCTACGATTTTTGTCATACTGTTCATTACCAGAGAACCGAAATACCTGCTTAAGAGCATTCTGCTCTCTCTTGCAAATCTCACTTTGTTCATTGTACTCAGCTTAAACAGCAAAAACTCGGTAGGCTTATATGATACGACTCTTTCGGCCGGACAGCTTCGCTTTCTGTTTATCTTCAATACGGTTCTTTGCTTTGCATTCATGGTGATACTGCTTGTAATACTCATGACTGCCATGAACAATTACATTCATATTGCATCAAAAACAAATGATGAGCTTGATACGGAAGCTAATCATGATCTTCTTACAGGTCTTTACAACAGGAGGCCTCTTGAGAATGAAATGGAAAACAAGATTCGACTTGCATCGAACGGAGACATCAGATTTTCAATCCTGATGTGTGATATAGATCATTTTAAAAATGTAAATGATACTTACGGTCATGACAATGGCGATATCGTGCTTAAGGATGTTGCCGATATTTTGAGAAGCAACACCAGACCCGGCGATTTCTTATGCAGATGGGGCGGAGAAGAATTTGTTGTCATTCTTCAGAATGCAGACATAACCAGAGCAACGCTCGTTGCTCAGAGAATAAGAGCTAATGTAGAACAGTACAATTTCATTCTGAAGGACACTACGATCCATTTGACTATTACAATCGGTGTTTCGGAATACTCCGAAGGAAAGACCGCACAGGATATGTACAGGGAATCTGATGAAAGAATGTACCGCGGCAAGCTGAACGGACGAAACCAGATTGTCGCAAGCGACTAAGATTCCACTCATAAATACTTTTAAATGAATAATATCCATATAATAAATTAACGCCATAATGGGATATACAGGTACTGTCCCAAACTGTTCTCAGCTATTTCTATTTTGCACAAACCAAGGTTTTGAATTATCACAGACCGCTCGAAACTCGCTTTGCTCAAACAGTCTCGCTTGTCTGGATAATTCTAAAACCATTGCTTTG
>CACYCJ010000041.1 GCA_902772925.1 uncultured Lachnospiraceae bacterium | reverse complement strand
CTCCTGCACATTGCTGCGATCCTTAACGAACTTGGTTGTTACTCCGAACTTAGGATAGAAATCGGAAAGAGCAAGCTCGCTTGCGCCATAAAGTGATGAACCTGCTACGATATTTGTTCCCTGATTTGTGAGAGTAAGGAGTGTATAGGAGATAGCGGCCATTCCGGAAGAAAGTGCTACTGCGGCTTTACCGCCTTCTAACTCTGCGATCCTTGCTTCCAGGATAGCACCTGTGGGAGTACCAACTCTTGAGTAGATCCCGCCGGCCTCGGCACCTGTCCAGAGGCGTCTTGTTCTGTCTATGTCCTCAAGATCAAAACTTGCGGTCTGATAGATGGGCGGGGTTACGGAGTGAAAGTGATCTGCTGAGTTGTAACCTGCTCTGATAGCTATTGTTGAAAAATCTCTGTTTGCCATGATGTGTTCCTTTCCTTTCGAAATATGTCGAAATATGCTAAATATTTTTGTTGCGATCGGTTTTGTTTTCGTTGATACAAGAGTACAATGGGAGAGAAATTTTGAAAAATATATAAACCCGATACTCTGTTATAATCAAAACTTATAACGGCAATGAGTGTACAAAATAATAATCGAAAAAAGGGCTTGAAAATGAAATTGCACTGTATTATAATATCGCTTGCGGGTCGAAGGCCGACCCCGTGAATATAGCGCTATCGCCAAATGGTAAGGCAACGGACTCTGACTCCGTCATTTTCAAGGTTCGAATCCTTGTAGCGCTGCGAAAAAAGCCCTTGATCATTATCAAGGGCTTTTTTTCTGTTATTTTTTTGCCTGCGGGTTTAATCTATCGCATCGGGCCTGTAGCCTAAAAGCTCACCGGTTTCGGCATTAAGCGTTAAAGTTATATTTTCAAGTACTTTTCCGCAGTCGTAGCGGTAAACATACACATAGGGACATTCGCCGCTGCGTCGTTTGTAGTAATAGTGAGCGTTCTGATATTTATAATCTCTGTCATCATTATTTTGCTTAGCATAGACCTCAAGGATCTCATCGGGAGTCTTTATACCGGACAGATCGGCAGGAATTGTACGAAATAAGCCTTCATCACCTTCTATTATGGTTCCGTCATTAAAGGTGATAACCCTGAATTCAGAACCTTCAATAGGAATGTTGTTATAAAATACAGTGAAGTCATACCAAAGATATGCGCCCGGATCGTTAACGGAGGAAGCAGTCGCTGAAAATGAATAAGGTTCATTTTCGGGATAATTGATATTGTCTAAAAGAAAATCACTTGCTTCAAATTCACCATGTAACACTTCGTCCGAACGAAGTATTTCTTTGGGATCGGGCTCGGTGCGAACCGTTATGGAATAACCGTGATTGACATTACTGCTGGAAGTCTCTACATCGGAAGTTCCGTCGTCTGAACTGATTTCGACAGTTTCATCCTCTATATCGGTTTCATCATGAGTCGATTCGATCGGGTCAGCTTTCTTTTGTGATCCGCAGCCTGCGCTCAATACTGTAACTGCCAATAATAAACATGCGATAACAGATTTTTTCATATCCACCTCCAAGATGAATCATATTCCGACCAATGTATATGTACCCCTCAACTATATAATATACGGATCCGGACAGGCGCTTTTATGGGTATAGAAGGTAAAAAAGAAAATTTGGTACGGATTGGTTATAATATATCTTATTTGAGGGACAAGGAGGGGAGAAATGATGAAAAAGAATGTCTGGTTCTTTTTGACAAGATTCTTTCTGTTGTTCATCCTTGCGGCATTTATAGGATGGGCTTATGAGATCGGTTGCGTGTATGTGATATTCGGATTCTATTTCGACAGAGGCGTTCTGCATCTGCCTGTGTGTCCTATCTACGGCTTTGGGATGTTGACTCTGTATCCCATATTTCGAAAGGTGAAAAATCCACTGATCATATTTGCAGGAAGCACGCTTATCTCCACAATAGTGGAATTGGTGGCTTCTCTGATACTTGAATACAGATTTAATCTGGAATTGTGGTCATATATTGAATGGCCCCTTAACTATCAGGGCAGAGTGTCTGCCATTAGCAGTTGTATATTCGGCCTGATGGCGCTGCTCTTTATGAAGATAGCAGTTCCTGCGGTAAGGAAGCTTTACAGCGAAAAAACAGCAAAGTAT
>CACYCJ010000040.1 GCA_902772925.1 uncultured Lachnospiraceae bacterium | reverse complement strand
TGAATTCTTCATCATTTATAAGATCGTTATATCTTTTATCATGTGCTTCCTTTGCCAGTCTCTTTTCTTCTTCCTCTTTTAATTTTTTTTTTTTTTTCTCTTCTTTCTTTCTCTCTTCTTCTAACCTTATCTTTCTTTCCTGTTCTATTTGTTCCCTTTCTTTTATGATATCCGCATTTCTTTTCTCTACCCTTAATGCTTCGTTTGAAAGAAGCTTTGACGAGCTTATCACAGAGCTGAGGTCCTTCATAAATGCAGCAAGCTCGGCATAGTTATCCTTTGCGATCATCTCATCCTCAAGGGAAGCTATATTCTTACTATCCGTTATTTTTTCGAGTAATTCGCTCGGATATTTTGCAAGTTTTTTCCCAAGCGCTTTTGAAACAGCATCACCGTAGTAAAATGCTCTTGTCTCCGTCAGAAAATCCTTCACTTCCTGAGAGCTTAAATCTTTAAATTTCTTTCCCTCAACAGCTCTTGCCATCAATTCGCCGCAGAGCTTGCTGACAGCTCTTGTGATAAGCGGCTTACCGGGATTAAACGCATTTGCGGTTATCTCCCTGTAGTTTGAAATGGAGGTTAGTATATTAAGCTCACGACCATAGTTTCCACCTTCGAAGCCGGAACCGTATGCTGATGAACGAGTCTTGTCATCTTCATATTTTCCGTTCTTTTCAACCTTTAAATTTCTATGTATGAGAGACCAGGCATTCTTCAGATAATAAACCGGATGTAATTCAGACGAACGATACTCTGCCGAAGCATCCATGCTTTCATAAATCCTTGAAGAAGGCATCTCAATATCACGCATACGATTTGAAATTTTTTGGATAAAACCGCCATACCATTTCAGATTCTCATTCGCAGCCGGATTATCACTGCCGATAGGGTGATTTTTCACTTCCTCAAGCATTTTCGAAGTGATTTCATATTTCTGTTCATTGCCAAGCTTCGCAATTTCGGCAAATGACATACCCATTTCCGCATATGCATAGGCAACAGCAAAAGAACCTACTTCTTTTTGAATGTCGGAAGCAGTTACATTACCCTTTGTTTTAAAGAAAAATCCGGCATCGGTAAATACCTTGGCAGCATCATCTGCATTCTGAACAAATGATGCCGTCTTAATCTTAGGTGACAGACTGCCCTCCGTATATCTGTCTTTCTTTTCTTTCAAAGCCTTTTCGGCTTCTTCGGCTTGAAGCTCCTCTTTTGTCATTCCGTCCCTGAGAAATTCCTTCTTCGAAGGCTTTTTCTTCCCCTGAACCACCTTGATATCGTCAGCACCTTCCGTAATGTTTCCTTCTGTCTCTTCCTCAGCCTGCTTTTTTGCAGTTTCATCATTCTTTGCTTCAGCTGCTTTTCTCTTTTCTTCTGCCTTCTTCAGTGCTTTCTCTTCATTTCTTTTCCTTAGCTCAGCCTTCTTTTCGGGAAGCTCTTTTTCCCAAATTGCTTCTTCTTCAATGAACTTATGAGAAGATTCCTTTTCTTCCTTAATCTTCCGGTCAATCGAAGCACTATCCTTTTTGATCTGATTAAGCTTTTCGAGTGTTTTCTGATTGTCTTCACTCAGTTCTTTACGCTGATAACCGTATTCCTCGGCAGCCTTTACAATTTCCTCCGAAAAAGGAATCATTTCGGCAAGACCGAGTACAAGCTTCTTATATATTTCGGGAAGACCATCCTTAATCATTCCTGTTTTCAGATTAGCTATCTGCTTCCATTCTTCAGCCGTCAATATTTTTTCGCAGCTTTGCTCTTCATCGTCTGTAGCATCATCAATAGCCTTTATATATTCAGAATAATATCTTATATCACCGCTTTTTATATCTTTTATATTTTTACCGGCAAATACAGGAATTATACACAGCTCACTGATAGTCCTGCATATACCTCTGTTATAATCGCTTCGGGTCGGACTGGCCCCGTTAAGCAAATATCCGCCTATATATTTAACAAACTGCATAGTATCGAGCAGATTAGCACCCGTTTCCTGACCACCAAGTCCGATCTTAAATTCTTCGGATCTGTCAATACCATAAGGATTATTTTTTGTTACCTTAACGCTCTTTATAGTAAGTATAGCCGGAATACTAATAGCAAAATAAGACCTGATCTGTTCCTGTGTGGAGTAAAAGCAGCTTTTCAGCGCATCCTGATTTTGAAATGTATCCTGATCCGGGAACACATACCCTTTTTCAAAGGCCTTCTCCAATCCCTTTTTTATAAATCTGCCATACCAGCGGAGATTCATTTTATGCTCTTCCGGAGTAAGGTCCTTGAAACTTTTTATCGGTCTTTTCTTTAATTCATTAATGAATTCATTGGCATAGCTCTGAAGTGTATTTCTGGTTTCCCGTTTATCAGTGCTGCTCAAAATCATATTACGAAGCTTATTTAAATCAATATCCTTTTCCGCTAAAAGATACAAAACGAAAAACTCATTAAAGCCTTCTTCTATCGATTCATATGTTACATTTTTAGAATAAACAAACGGTCCGTTATTTTTAAAATCGACTACTGACCTGCGCTTATCCCCAATAAGATCTTGTCCCTTAAAAATCGCTGAAATGACATTTTTCTCATGCTCTTTTTTAATTTCCTGCAGTTCGAATTCTGATGAGACTTTCTCCCATTCCTTTTCTTTCTCTGCTCTTATTTTTTCTCCTTCAGCTATATTTTTTTGAAGAGCCTCCTCTGAAACCTTCTTTTTATTATCAATGATGTTTCCGTCCAGCCTGTAAACTTTTCCCCCTTTTATTTCGCCTTCTTCTCTTTTAAGATACTGGTATCTTATATTTATCGTTTCTTTTTCGCTGCTTACTCTCTCTATCCCCCAGGCATCCCTGTGAGTTTTTCTTTTTTTGGTAGTCAGCCAGAGTTCATTAAGTATTAATACCTTTGTGTAGCTTTCGCGTTCTTCCTGTCTGATATTCCCGCTTTTTACTCTTTCATCAACTTCCTTGGCAAATTCATATCTGTCTGTATTGTCAAAATTATCTACAATGCTTTTCTGTCCTTTTTCAATAAGATAAGGCTTCTCCAGCTCGGTGACACCGGAAAAAATGCTGTCGAATACCTTCTCGGCTTTAGCAAGATCGACGGCATTCATCTTTTCTATATCTACCTTGCATATTTCCTCCAGTTCGGGGTAATAAGTCTGATCTATCCTTTCAAGCTCATTTCTTACAGCACTCTGGTGATAATCATACACACTTTCCTCATCCATCTGTTTTGCTTTGTCATTAAAAATGGTTGAGTAAGCAGAAAGCTCTACAAGAGCGACTTTACCGACACCATCCTTGAAAGTCTTGCCCTTTGCATCGTTCATATATTTTTTTACCTTCTTCAAGGTTTCGATACCCGTATACGAACTTATACCGTTAAGCTTATCCATTGCCTCAGCAAATTGAAGCTCTGTTTTATGCCTTATATACTCGTCAATATCCGAGTAGTTTTTGCAAAAGGCACTTCTGTAATCCACACCGTAAGGATTATCCGGTCCGGCAGCTCCCCCCTTTTGAAACAGTCCGTCAAGGAATCTATTTATACCTGCCCCTTGCCTTGCCGCAAATGCAAATGACTCTCCGAATCTCGTTTTTCTGAACTCATTTGCTTCAAACTGTTTTTCGGAAGGGACTTTGAAGCTTATTTCATATTTATTCATAAATGAATTTGTCATCCCGGCAAGCCATTTAATGCTTTCCTCAACCTTATCTGCTTCAACACCGATCACGGGATGATTCGCTATGTCATTGAAAAATTCCGATGCAACCTTATTTTTCTGTTTTATACTCAATGTATCAAATTTATTGATAGTAGCAAACGAATATCCTTTTTCCCCGATCAGCCAGTTAATAAACAGTGAATTGACAATGTCAGCATCCTTGGGGGCAACACCTATACCTGCGAGTGCCTTCTGAACACTCGGAATTTCGGCATCATAACTATATCTGATTCCGGCACTCGCGCTGATCTCACTCTGCTTTCCTTTAATGGGAATATTATCTAAAACCGCATCATCTTTCCCATGGTCAAGGCCGGGTAAGTCATAAACAGCTTCCTTTTTCCCGTTTCTTGTAACGGTAACAACCGGTTCCTTTTCCGTCATGCTGTAAATAATAAAAGCCTTACAATAGTATGCAAGATCTTCGTCTGCCGGAGTAGCCACATTTTCCCGGAACATCATATCCTTCACATATTCTTTAATGCTTTCTCCTTCAACAGAGAAATCCGAAAGAGAATCCCTTCCGAATATGGAATCAAATGCTTTCTCCGTTTCAATTTTTACCAATGTGGAATATCTCTCGGGAGCAAAGCCCATACCTGCATACTTATTCTTAAGAATATCAAGACTGTAGATTTTTTCATAATTTACCGGGAATACATCATGTTCTCTCATGGCACTGCTACCTTTCTTCGATTCTATAATTATTACACTGCTTTTTAATCTAAAATTGTTGCACTTTTTGCATTATACTACAAAAAGCGCAACAAAAGCGTTACAAACCAATAATGTATTTTTCTATTACTCAAATTGCCTGTTTGTTCTGGTATTATCCTTATCTCGATAATACTCTCGTTTTGCCGCAAACATATTACTTTCCGCTTCCTTGATTATTTCCCGCATATCAAACTCACCTTGAGCTGCCTCATGTGCGGCAAATCCGAAGGATACATAGTAACCTTTTTGTTCCAGCTCCCGGCTCATCTGATTTATTTCAGACGAAATACTCTCCAACTGACCATCTACTCGAAAGCAGACAAATTCATCGCCTCCGACACGATATGTATCTTCGGCTCCAAACCTTTGCAGCATTACTCGGGCAGTCTCCTGCAGCATCCTGTCTCCCGCCAGATGTCCTTCATTATTATTCATTTCATGAAGGCCGTTTACATCTGCATAAACACAGACCAGATTAGATGAACACTTCTCGGGATATCCGGTCAGTTGATTTTCATAGTGATTTCGGTTTTTGACTCCGGTAAGAAGATCGGTCTGACTCAGATACTCAATCTGACCGGACTGCAAAAGAGCTTTCATCTTTATGCTCATTATAAAAACTGTTGTAGCTACTGCCACAACTCCGAAGGTTATCATGTTCCAAACATCCGACTGAATCACATCGGGATTCTTGACATGGACAACTATCACGCAAAAAACCGTGACCACGATTGCGATAAGAAATGTCAGTCTGATAGGCCTGTCGTAGAAAAGCAGCGGACTCACCAGCAAAAATGCGACTGCAGAAACCGCCGGTTTTTCCAAATGCAGCAAAGAGATATAAATTCCGAATACAAACAGCATTATTTCGAAAACATATACAAAAAGCGTTACCAGCTTAGGTTTCGCCGGCAAAAGAAAACGAGCACACAAAAGGATAACCAGCATGATTATGGCAAATGCAAGATATGTTTTAGAATTTACCGAAGCAAAGCCAACAGAAAAAAAGCTTGCAAAAAAAAGTAAAATAAACATAACAACCGCCAGCTGCGAAAAAACCTTGAGAAGCGTCATATTTTCTTCGCGTATTCTGGGAATCACTTTTTGATACTCTTCTTTTTCCAAACCTGCCGTTACAAACAGATTTTTAATCTTATGCGCAAAATTCATATTATCCACCTCTGATCATTAAGAATTTTACACCAATAATTGTTATTTCTCAATATATTATCCATTCTTTTTTCCGGATAAAATGATTGATTTTATCACAATTATTATTCTTCCTTTATTCGGAAGTATTCTTAGTCAAATCATCATAAAGGCAGAAAAACAGTGGAACTTTTTTAAAAAGTTCCGCCAGTCAGACTGTCTATCATATATTGTGTCAGCGTTCATCTACCACCTGAAAAATAATGAACTTAAGATAGTAACTCTCATCCGCAGCCCAGAGGATCGGATGATCCGGTGCCTGAGTTCTGAACTCAACCTGCCTGAGTCTCTTATGAACAGCTTTCGCCGCTTCTTTTATAGTCTTGGTAAACAGCTCCTGAGTCATAAAATGTGAGCAGGAGCATGTAGCAAGATAGCCTCCATCTTCTACAAGTCTCAGTCCCTTCATATTGATCTCGCGGTATCCCTTAACCGCCTTTCTTGTTGCCTCTCTGGACTTTGTAAATGCAGGCGGATCAAGGATTACCACATCATACCTTTCACCCTCTTCTATAAGACGCGGAAGCTCGTCAAATACATTTGCCGCCTTAAACTTAACTTTATCATCCAGATGATTAAGAAGCGCATTCGCTCTCGCCTGTTCTACAGCATACTCCGAAATATCCAGTCCCAGGACACTGCTCGCTCCGCCATATCCTGCATTAAGCGCAAATGTTCCCATATGTGTAAAGCAATCCAGAACCTTCTTGCCACGGCAGATCCTCTGCATTGCCAGACGATTATACTTCTGATCCAGGAAGAAGCCGGTCTTTTGACCGTTTACAACATCCACTATATAATGGATATCATTTTCCACTATCTCTACATCAGTATCGAACTCTTCTCCTATAAATCCCTTATGCTGCGGAAGTCCCTCCTTCTTACGCTCTCTTGAATCACTTCTTTCATATACTCCGCGTATGGCAATTCCGTCTTCTGCAAGAACCTTCTTTAACTCATCGACTATAACTTCCTTGAATCTGTCGATCCCCATGGCAAGCGATTCAACAACAAGCACATCTTCATATTTATCTATGGTTATTCCGGGAAGAAAGTCCGCCTCTCCGAATATAATTCTGCAGGAGCCGAGATCCTTCTTTGCAAGAACTGTCTTTCTGTATTCCCACGCCACCTTAACTCTTTCATAAAACAGCTTTTTATCTATAACCGTTTTCGGATCTCTGCTCAGCATTCTTATTCGGATCTTGGAATTATCATTTATATATCCCACTCCCATCGGATATCCGTCAAAATCCACGAGAGATACAATATCCCCATTCTCATAAAAACCTGTATACTCATCTATCTCATTATCAAAGACCCAGGCTCCACCCGCCTTCAGATATCTGCCTTCGCCTTTTTTTAATTTTATCACTGCTCTATCACTCATTTTTTATCAACTATCCTCAAGAGATCTATACTTTTCTTTTTTCTTCGTACAGCTTTTTGTCCGCCTCTTCGATCACATCCTTGACATCCCGGTTTTTGTCAGCCTTTGATATGCCGATACAGACTGTCAGGTCGTAGGGAACATTTGCCTCATCATTG
>CACYCJ010000039.1 GCA_902772925.1 uncultured Lachnospiraceae bacterium | reverse complement strand
GAAATCAAAATCTGTAAAATATAATTATTATAAGCCAGCGCACCGTCCACGCAATCACGCAGTCACACAGTCACATTTCCGTTTCTTTATCGTCGCTATAACATATATTCTTATATATAAATTATATTATATTATAATATAATATAATTCTAATAATATATATAGACATTTAATGCAGAACATTGAATTTTCCAAATGTCATTGCGTGATTGCGTGATTGCGTCAGTTCTGATTTTTTTTCTTCAGGTCGGACACGTTTTGTCTACCCATCCTTTTAATTTTGCCCCCAGAAACTTAAAATGGAGGATAAAGTTATGAAACAAGACAAAGATTTACTATTCTTGGCAAAGTGCCAGAATGATGAGCTCCGCACGTTATGCGACATTCTCACCTATAATAATAATGGTGAATTAAGATTTAGTGAACAGTTATCAAATACTGATGCCTACCTGAACTGCTATCCTGAGAAGATGAATCTGATGACAAAGGAGATTAGCGAAGAATTTCGTAAGTATGGTAGTAATACTGTGCATACTTTATGTAAGAAAGGTGAGGCAGATAGTTATGAGACCATTCTAAGGAGAGTATGTAAGAAACTCAAAGTGGGTGTAACTTACAATGATAACGTTAAGATGATGGAGCAGCGATTACTGACAACGCTGTGCGAGAAAACTACTGAGCAACTCTCTGATGAAGAACTGAGAGATCTTGCTGATAGAGTTGGTATATCGCATAAGAATCTTGATCGTCAGCAAATTGTATTCTCATTGATGCTCTCTATACGTACGAATAGATATTTGTTTATGGAAATAGTGACATTCATTATCACGCGTATTGCCAATATGATTTTTGGACGTACCATCTCCATGATGGGTATGATGACCATTGAGAGATATATTGGTATGTTAGCTGGACCTATCGGATGGGGATTATTGACATGCTGGACTATCAACGACATAGCCTCTCCTGCTTATCGTGTTGTTATCCCTGCAGTAATTATGATTGCGGGTATGCGTTATCGTCATGTTGAACTATCCGAAGCATAGATTATGGAAGTACGTGATATCATGCATCCAGAAGATGCTAAGGCTTTAAGAGCTTTACAGAGCCTGAAGGGCTATAATGAGCTCATTAGCTTCTGCATGGAGCACGGCTTGGAGAGGATATATCGTGGCGAGTGCCTTGGCTCCTTTATCAAAGTCAGCACTAAGAACTATCCGGCTCTATACATAGCGTTTAAGGAGGTGGTAGAGAAAGTAGGCATCACTGAGCCCGAACTCTACATCTATAACGACCCACGTATGAATGCGTTTACATACGGAGAGAGTAATACTTTCGTGGCATTGAGTAGTGGCCTTGTTGAAAGAATGGAGCTGGATGAACTTCGGTGCGTTATGGCTCATGAGTGTGGGCATATTCTTTGCCATCACACATTATATCAGACGCTGCTTAGAACTATCAGCGATCTGGGATATTGGCTTGACATCCTCTCTTATGCCACGTTAGGCCCTGTTTTGATGGCTATGCAGTATTGGTGCCGAAAGTGTGAGTACTCTGCAGATCGTTGTGCAGCTGCCGTTGTAGGCGAGTTTTCTTTTCAGAAAACAATGCTCAAGTTAGCATGTGGTATGAAGGAGATTAGTGGCAACCCTTATCAACTTGTGGAGCAGGCTCGGGAATACCATCATTTTAAGAAGTCCTCTTGGCTGAATCGATTGCAGCAGAATTGTCGCATAGCATTTAACTCTCACCCTCAGCATGTATATCGTGCCTGGGAGATAGATCGCTGGAAGAACTCCTGGCAGTACAGAAAATATAGAGAAACAATATAGTGAATGTATGAAACATCCCATAACTAAAATACCGATAGAGCCTTATGAAGAAATAACAGAAGAGTTTGTTCAAAGGAAGTATTATGAGTATAACCAGCTATACTTTGCTGGCGAACTACCACCTTGTAAATTCCGTTTTAATGCAATGTCTCAATATTATGGATGTTTGGGACAATATTACGGATATAAAGACATGCCCGAAATTTGGATTGATATTATGACAACATATGAACCAGACTGGGTAATCCGTGAAGCTATCATACATGAGATGATTCACTGTTATATAGATAAAGTTATGAACGTAAGAGAAAAGACTCCACATGGTCCATTGTTCTCTAAGATACGCAAATATCTCAATAAAAAGTATAACCTAGGAATATGTAATTGTCAAGGTAGATATGATTACAACGATGAAGTATTTGCATATGATATATACGCGGTAGAATACAAACCAAATAAATAAGAATGTTATGATTAAGAATTGGATGATACTGGGTGATGAAGCTTTTAACAGCAAACATGAACCCGTAGGAGTGATTGAATTATCTCCAGAGGAATTAGATAATTGGCAAGATGTGGTATGGGGCCGATTTGCGGATATAGTCAATAATAACGAGAAAGTAAGAAACTTGGTGTTTAGTAGCAATTACTTGTATTTAGGGGCCGTATTCAGCAAGGGTTCAGGTGTCACCAATGAGGATATTAATGAATTTGCTGACGTCTTTTATCAAAACATAGATGATTTGCAGTATTTCAATATAGACTTTAACATAAACCCAAGAACGGATGATGGAACAATCATATTAGCCTTTGGAATGTATGATGAGGAAAAACTACAAAGACTTATGCCTACCCACTATACATATATCAAGGGGGATATGATAATTCCTATAGAATGTCGAAATTTCAATGATTTTTCTTAATTTTCTTTGTAGAATTAGAAATTAATAGTATATTTGCGTCATATAAATAATTAAAAACCATTATGGAGATTGATTTTAGTATA
Source organism: uncultured Lachnospiraceae bacterium (assembly GCA_902772925.1). GTDB lineage: Bacteria > Bacillota > Clostridia > Lachnospirales > Lachnospiraceae > Eubacterium_Q. The sequence continues at coordinate 365 of CACYCJ010000039.1, read as the reverse complement.
TTAGACACTATTACTCCCTTACCAAATGACTTTAGGGCTAAAGTTTCTGAGATAGATGTTGATAAAGAAATAGAAGAATTGCAAAAGGAAATTGATTCCATTTCAATAGACAAAATGCCTTTTGACAAATATGATTATATTTGTATATTTGCAACCGCTATAGTTGAGATTGCAACTGACTTTTTTATATGTGATCCAACAAATCCAAATAGTCTTGCATCTAAATTTAATAGCAGTGATAATCCTTTGGGAAAATGGTGTAATGACCATATTCATGAAGGCATAAATCACCAAAACAACCCTATAGACTTTCAAGGACGTTTTGATCAAAATGGTAATCAGATATTTGGTAGTGGTCATGAGGG
>CACYCJ010000038.1 GCA_902772925.1 uncultured Lachnospiraceae bacterium | reverse complement strand
CGCTGATTTCAAGTGTAACAAGGATTCCTTCCCCGAACAGCTTATATCTTTCTTCCCTGATAAATGTCTTTTTAAAGTTTTCGATAATTGTATCAAGTATGGAACCGACTCCTTTGGAATTAACATTCCTCACTATGATCACGACCGATTCCACGGTATAGGGGGCCGCAAAATCTACGCTTTCCTTACGTTCATCGGTGATGGCAAAGCAGGAATCTCCAAAATCATCTTTTTCACTCTTTACAGCAGGCAGTATTCCGTCAAAGCTGATGGTATCAAGTTTTAATCCGTAACCATATTCTTCCGCAAAAAGAGCTGCCATTTCGATTTCAAGACCCACAACCTCATTGTCCCTGATATAAGTATAGGGCATGGTTGTTCCCGAAGTTGCCAAAGTTATGACGCCATTTGCACCATCCTGCGGAATGGCAGGAAGAGTTTTTTCAGTTTCAGATTCCGCAAACCATTTTTTACGAAGCCTGTCTATCTCTCCTTTTTCTTTCTCTTGATTTATAAACTCGGAAAATTCTTCGTTAAGTTTCCTTCCTTTATCACTCTTTGGAAAAATAAATGAAATCTCCGCATCCCTAAGTGTTCTCTCCATAATTGTAAGTCCGGGATTTTCATATAAAAGAAACTGTGCACCCGATGCAGGATACACTACACCATCTATGCTGCCGCTGTTAAGGGCTGCTATTGCACCGGCCACATCATTAAAATACACAATCTCCGCCTCGGGAATATTTTTGCTCATCAGCTGATCGTGAATGGTCCCCACCATTACTCCTACCTTTCTGCCCGAAAGGTCCTCAAAGTTGGTCAACTGTTTATTATTTCCCGAACCGCATCCGACCGGAATAAAAAGCATATAACAAAAGAATATCAGCAAAAAAAGCTGCTTAAATTTAAATTTCATATTATTTCCTTCTCTGACGCAGTGCTTCATAACAAAGAATTGTTGATGACATTGCCGCATTAAGCGACTCTACTTTCCCATTCATAGGTATTCTAATAAGCCTGTCTGCTTTTTCGGATAGTTCACGGGTAAGTCCTTTTCCTTCATTTCCGATAAGAAATGCAGTAGGTCCCGTAAAATCCTCATCATAAACATCTTTTCCGTTCAAATGTGCCGCGAAAATCACCACACCGTTATCTTTAAGCTCATCAGAAACCTTGATTAGATCTGCCGAGGGATGAAGCTTCATTCTGAATATAGAACCCATGGTGGATCTTACAACCTTGGGACTGTAAATATCCGCCGAATTGGGAGATACATATATATCGGTAACACCCGCACCCTCTGCCATTCTGATAATAGTACCCATATTGCCCGGATCCTGAATATCCTCTAAAAGCAGAATAAGATCTGATGATACATTAGCAGCATCACTTTCCGAACCATATTCAGTTTCGTCAGGCAAACAATACTCTGCTTCGTCAGACGGAATACTCACCAATGCAAGTATACCCTGAGGATTCACGGTATCCGACATTTTTCGGAGTACGTTGTCTGATACCAAAAATGCCTTTCCGGTTTCTTTAAGACCGTTTATTACCTTATAACAGGAACGATTTATGTCGAAGGAATTTTCATGTTCATTCTCATCACCATTATCATAAGACTCTGCAAGCCTTTCGTAAAATGCCTCCGTATAATACACCTCATGTATCCTGTCCACAGGAGCATCCATAAAAAGACGAAGACCCTCAACGACAAAAAGCGCATTTTCTCTTCTTTCAGAGGCACTCTTTTGAAGCTTCGCAACCTGTTTAACCTTTTCATTTGTAACTGATGTAATTATCATTTCATTCATAATCCCACTTACTTATCATCGCTTACAGTCCTAAGGATAACCTTATCACTTCCGTACATTTCTCCGATAACACTTACAATATCAGAATCAGGATTTATCCTTTCGTTCATCCACTTGAGCTTTCTCTCACTCCTAAGCTGTACAAGCACCTTCGAACCGCCTTTATGTGCCTGAAGTATTTTGCGGAATTCCTCTTCCTTTTGACGATAATCATTTATGTCCTCAAAAAGAACGCAAAGCTGCTTGTTGCGATTATTATAATCTCTCTGTACAACAGCTATATCCTCAATGGTCTCAGCTATCAGCTTTCCTTCCTTTTCATCTGCGGATACGCGTCCGCTTATAATAACCTTACTTCCCTCCTCAAGCAGCCCTCTGTACATAGTAAGTGTCCTGGGAAAAACGATAACCTCGAGCATTCCGTACATAT
>CACYCJ010000037.1 GCA_902772925.1 uncultured Lachnospiraceae bacterium | reverse complement strand
TGTCAAACTGCTTCGCAAGAGTCGTAGCCACCTGGCCAAATGCCACCTGATCAATATTCATAAATGAGCCTCCTTTCGTTGCCGTACCTAAAAAACTACTTTATATTTTACCGCGAATTAAGTTAAATATCCACAACAAGGTCAAAAATAAGCATTTTTCATAAAAAAAAATGGCACTAATACCGAAAGATAAAAACAAGGCCGAAAACCCGACAGCAATCCTATATAAAGATTGCAGGGGGAATCAAATTTATATTATAATGAAAGATGATTTTTTTACCAAATGAGGATCGGGGGATTATCATGAAAAAAGCAAGCAAATTAAGCAGATTTATCAGATACGCAGCCATACTGACGGCACTTCTTATCACCTTCTCTTCCATCCCTTTTGTAAAGGCGGAGGAAACGGATATCGTGAATTCAAATTTCACTTATCACGATGCCCGCCCTTCAACGGATGGACAGCTTAAGGTAGACGGCGTATATCTCGTAAATGAGGCCGGCGAACATGTTACGATAAGAGGCGTCAGCACCCACGGTATAACCTGGTATCCCGACTATATTAACGGCAGTCTTTTTAACCAGATGTCCGAAGAATGGGGTGCTGATTTCATCCGTCTTCCGATGTATACGACGGAATACCTGAAGGATAAGGAATACAATCTGGAAATGCTCCGAAAAGGCATAAATCTGGCACTTGAAAATGATATGTATGTTCTTGTCGACTGGCACATTTTAGATGACTGCAATCCGCTCACAAATGCCGATGAAGCCGAGAAATTCTTTGAAATGATCTCGTCCGAGTACGCAGGTAACCCCGGCATAATCTACGAAATCTGTAATGAGCCGAACGGAAGCACAACCTGGGATGATATCACGCAGTACTCCAATCGAATAATACCCGTCATAAGAAAAAACAGTCCCGATTCCGTAATAATAGTCGGTACAGCCGATTATGACCGCGAACTTTCAGCTCCTGCCGCTTCCCCGCTGCAATTCGAAAATATAATGTACAGCTTCCATTTCTACACCGCTTCTCACTATGAAGATATGTACAACACCCTTAACCTCTCACGAAATGAAGAGCTTCCGGTATTCATTTCCGAATGCGGCATTTCCGAAGCAGACGGAGACGGTAAGATTGATTATGACAATGCGGTAAAATGGTTCACTTTCCTCCACGACGAAAAGATCAGCTATGTCGTATGGAACCTTTCAAACAAAAATGAATCTTCATCATTTATAAAAGCTACCTCCGGCGAAAAGGAACATCTCAAAGAGAGCGATCTGACAGACTCCGGAAAATGGGTAATGCATCTTATACAGGGCGATGAGCCGATAATGATCGAAACGGGAGCTACCGAGATAGATTATTCGATTCCCGAATATCTCATTATACAGATCATTTCTATAGGAGACGAAGGTCTTACAGCCGTCAGAAACTGGCCTGTCATTGCCATTGTCACCGGTCTTTTATACCTTTTCATCATTGCTCTGAGCTGCATCATAAGAACGATAAACAGCAAAAAAATCAACACCTATGACGACATAGTAATGTACAAAATGTCCGAAAATGTGTCCGGCAAGGAAAAGCTGATACGCTTACTGAAAAGAGTGACAATCTGGACAACACTTTATCTTTCGACGGTATATCTGTATTGGAGACTGATGTACTCCATAAATATACATGCAGGATGGCTACCGATTGCCTGCAACATCCTTCTTCTTATCGTTGAAGCAGTCGGCTTTGCGGAATTCTGTATTCACTATGTAAATATGATCAATCTTAAAAACCACCCTCTTCCTAAGATAGAGGATAATGAATTTCCGGAGGTTGACATTTTTATCGCAACCTATAACGAGCCCGCGGAGCTTCTCGAAAAAACAGTCAACGGCTGCAAGCATCTCAAGTATCCGGACACCTCCAAGGTTCATATCTGGCTTTGTGATGATAACAGAAGACCTGCCATCAGAGAGCTTGCGGAAAAAATGGGAGTCGGCTACTTCGACCGGCCTGACAATAAGGGTGCAAAGGCCGGAAATCTGAACAACGCATTGAAGCAGACCTCTGCTCCGTATGTTGTAACACTTGACGCAGATATGATAGTAAGAAGTGAATTCCTTTTAAAGACCATTCCGTACTTCGTATATGTTGAGAAGGTCTCCGGGGAGCTTCCCGAAGGAAAAAAGAAACACCTCGGACTTCTTCAGAGCCCTCAGTGCTTTTACGACCCGGATGTGTTCCAGTATTCACTTTATTCGGAAAATAACATTCCGAATGAACAGGATTTCTTCTACAGGACTATCGAAGTCGGCAAAACCTCTTCGAACAGCGTAATATATGGAGGTTCAAACACGGTAATCTCCCGTCAGGCACTGGAGGATATCGGCGGCTTCTATACCGAATCCATCACCGAGGACTTCGCAACGGGAATGCTTATAGAGTCAAAGGGATACCTTTCACTCGGAATCGCCGAGCCCCTTGCCAGCGGACAGACGCCTCATACCTTTAAGGAGCATATCAAGCAGAGGACCAGATGGGGCCGCGGCGTTATCAATACCGCAAAGAAGCTGAAAATCTTCAGCAGGAGAGATCTCACCCTTGCTCAGAAGCTCAGCTATTGGAGTTCATATACTTATTGGTACTCACCGATAAAGAACCTGGTATACATTTTGTCACCACTCTTCTTTGCAGTATTTATGATACCCGTATTTAAATGCTCCTGGCTCGACCTCGTGATATTCTGGCTTCCCATGTTCATACTTCAGGATGTCTGCCTGAAGCTTATCGGCGGAAAAAAGATGTCACTTAAATGGAGTGGAATCTACGAGACCAGTGTAATGCCATTCCTTCTGATCCCGGTAATCAAGGAAACCTTCGGAATGTCACTGACAAAATTTCAGGTTACGGACAAATCAGGAAAGAATGTAAAGAAAGAAAAGAATACAAGATATATGATCCCGTTTATCATACTCTTAATTCTCTCTGTGACGGGAATCGTAAGGATACTTTTTGTGATCGACATCAATAATTCATTCGGAATGATCGTAATACTATTCTGGCTTATAAAAAATCTGTACAGCATCATTCTTGTAATGTTCATGATTAGCGGCAGGGACAGCGATGCCGATGATGATACCGTCAAAGTAAAAGCCGGAGAAATGACAGATATAACCATCGGCGAAAAATCACTTTCCGGAATCACATCCACGCTTACCGAGCATAACATAAATGTGTTCATTGACGATCCTGGCCTGCTAAGTGTCGGGGACAAGGTAAATGTAAATATAAGCACCGAAGATTATTCGGTAAACGCAGTCGGGATAATCATCAATACAAAACAGCTGCGAAAGTCAGATCACGAAATTGTAAGCATCGAGCTGCTTGATTTCGGCACATATGAGAACAGGCTCGAATATCTTCAGATACTTTATGACAGGATTCCGACGCTTCCTCAGACACTTCAAAAAGACTTCGGATTATTCGGACTCTTCTGGAGAAATGTTGTTTATCGTATGATAAGGACGATTTAATAAAGAGTATATAAATCAAAAGCCTGCCGTACTCCGGCAGGCTTTTGATTTCCGTATCTCACTTAGTTTTCTATTGTAATCCTCTTGTCCAGTCTGGTGGTCTTAAGAATACCCATCAGATTATTTGAGACATGACGGAGAACAAGCTTTCCGCCGAGCTTCTTATGTGCCGCAACGAACTGCCTGAGTCCTGAGGACGCTATATACTCCAATCTTTCCAATTCAAGGACCAGGCTGTCACCCTCAGAGAGTTTTTCTATCTCAGCTTCCAGCTGCGGAGCCGCCTCTGTGTCAAGCTCTCCTATCAGCTCAAGTGTAACCTCAGATCCTTCCTGTGTTTTTACGATTTCCATTTTGCTATCCTCCTCATATAGTAATGTCTTCACCCGGTTCGATTTTCTCTTCTTCGTTCGGTGTGAAATTAAAAACAAGTGTAACTACATTATATGCTTCTAATCTTTCATATCTGAATTCCGTGGTCATGCTTCTGATCATTTCGATTCCCATTCCGCCCTGATCCAGTTCCTCGAAAGGCTTATCTTCGTTATTTACAACCGTAGGATCAAACGGCTTTCCGTCATCAAAGAAAAGTACCATGATAAGGTCACTGTCTTTGACGATATCAAACATAACATTTTCAGCTCCTGAGTACGAAATAATATTTACAAACCACTCTTCCGACGCAGTATTGATATTATACACTAACTCCTTGTCATTTACAAACTCGGCAATTCTTGTCTTTAACCTCTTAATCTCGGAAATATCGGGAGCAAGCATAATGCGTCCCATATGGCTTCTGCATACAGAGATCACGGTTATATCATCAAATATACCCGCATCACCCTCAAAGGTCAGAACATCATCAAGAATCTTCTTTGATATTGTATCCGGATCCGCCTTAAATTCGGAAAGCTTTTCCTTAAGCCTGTCCATTCCGAAGGCTTCGTGTTCGGGGCTTACAGCCTCGGTAACACCATCCGTGTAAAGAAGGATGCCCTCGCCGAAATCCAAAGTAACGGACTCATTTTTGAAATATGCATCCTCATATAAGCCCAGCATATCTCCTTCAAGATACGGAAGCTCCTTAACATCTTTTCCGAAAAGAAGCGGTGTGTTGTGCCCCGCATTCGAATAGACAAGCTTTCCGTCCCTCTGATCCCATACTGCTGCAAACACAGTCGCGAAAAAGCCCTCGGGATTTTGTCTGCATATCTCAGCATTGGCTCTCTTCAAGGCTTTTGCGGGAAGCGTACCCGTTTTGAGCCTTTCATGAAGTATCCTGTGAACCATTGCCATAAACAGAGCCGCGCTGATTCCTTTCCCGGAAATATCACCTATGATGATCCCGACCTTTCCCTTCGGAAGTCCGAAAACATCATAGAAATCTCCGCCGACCTCAAGTGCGGGATGCATTACCGCATATACCGAACAGCCACGGCCGATGTATTCCTTCTCCGGAGGAACCATTCCACTTTGTATCCTTTTTGCCACCTGCAGCTGGACATCCGCCTTTACCTTGGCAGATGTAAGCTTCCGAATGTCGGTAACATATGCTGAAATGTCCTGCGTCATTTCCATATAGGAATCTTGCATATCCGTTACTTCGTCTCTGGCAATGACTTTTCGTCTCTTATATACCTTATTTCCCTCTTCCCTGTAATTTTCCATCCTGGAAGAAAGATTACGGATCGGATTTACTACCCAGAAATTCAGTGCTATCAGTATGAGAATGACCGTAAGTATAAGCGATATTGAACCGAGAAGGAACAGGAAAATATCATCCTTTCTCATTATTGCCGAGATATAATCCATATCACAATCGGCACCGATCATGGCCGCCAGTTCTCCGTCAGCACCATAATACGGCATAACGCAATTACAGGTATGTCCGTATTTATTATCCACCTCGAGAAGTACGCCGTTAACTTTTCCGTTCAATGCGGCAATCTCATTTTCCCTGAGAGGAGTTTCGCTTATGGAGCCCGGATAGCCGAATTCGTCCAAAAGCTTCTGGTCGTCAGGATTATGAGCAATGGAAACAAGATGGTGGCGACGCCCCTGACTATCTATGGTATAAAGATATACATACTTAAGATTAAGTCCCTCACATATTTCAGGGAACAACATATCTCTGAGATAAACCGTTCTCTCCACGGCAATCTCTGTATTCATAAAATCCTCTTTGTCGAAATCCGTCTGATTCAGGTAGTCCCTGACGATGGTACAGCCCTGTTTCGCGGATTGTCCACCCGCAGTCATCGCTCTACGCCTTCGGTAATTCTGAGATATGATTGCAACCAAAACGCCCGCAACCAGAAGAGAAATGACCACAAGCACAAATATCTTTATCAGAAGCGGCGCCCTGAACTGCTTTTTTTGTTTATTATCATCTTTATTTGTATTCAT
>CACYCJ010000036.1 GCA_902772925.1 uncultured Lachnospiraceae bacterium | reverse complement strand
GTATATAATTTCAAACTCAAAAAGGTTGCATGGGGCTTCATCTATGGTATAATGATGATTCCTACGCAGATTTCTATAGTTGGTTTTATTAAGATATGTCACCTTACGCATCTCTATGGAACATTCTGGCCACTCATAATTCCGGCAGCAGCTGCACCAACCACTGTTTACTTCATGAAACAGTATATGGAAACCGGTTTTTCTATAGAAATTGTTGAAGCGGCACGAATCGACGGTTCGAGCGAGTTCCGTACCTTTAACCAGATTTGTTTACCACTTGTCAAGCCAGCTATGGCAACACAGGCCATCTTTGGTTTCGTTGGTTCATGGAACAACCTGTATACACCTTCAATACTGCTTTTCCAGTATCCAAAAAAGACAACAATGCCAATGTTTGTCGCTGGACTCCAGGCTAATGATAAAGAGAGAGATTATGGTGTAATCTACATGGGTCTGTTTATTACAGTTATTCCAATTCTTGTAGCTTATTTCTTCCTCTCTAAGTATATCATCGCAGGTGTTGCACTTGGTGGTGTAAAAGAGTAATAACGTATTGAATTGTTGATTTTATAAATGGTTCATTATAATATACCATAAAAGGCATCCCGGATCAGTTGATCAGGGATGCCCTTTTTACATAACACTTTAAATTGCTTTTACAAGCTGATACAATTTTACTTTCTTATCAGATATACGCTCTCCAAACAGATTAAAATCATTCTGGGTATAAAAGTTCTTTAATACTTCCACATCATACTTAGGAGAATCGTTATTATTTTTTTCCTCCTCACACTCTACAAAAACAGCAACACCACCAATTCTATATTTTACATCCGTTAGAGTATTTAGCGCAATTTTTAACAGATCTTTTCCATCAATCCTCTTACTCTCTTCAATACCATAATTCTTACCAAATTGTGCTATAAGATATGATGCTAATGAGTAATAACCATCATATGACTTACATACCCTTTCAATTCGTCTCCTTAGTGTATTGGATAATATACAGTTATTGGATATTGTTATTGGTTTAATTGTAAGCGTATAATACCCAACCAGCTCTGCAATATCAGTTTTTCTTATTACTAAATAAGTAACAGATTGTCCTTTTTTAGTAAATTCAATTGCATGATGCTTTAAAAACGATTCAATGTCTTTATTTTGTGGGCTTCTAAATGTTTCGATATACTCTGTAGCAACTCGTTCCATGTTACTATTAGACAAAAATTCATTTAAGCTTATTGATTTAAACCTGCTTTCCATTCCTCATACAGACGTCTTACATTTTCTTCGCCTGTAACCATTTCAACATCAATATCAATATCATCTTTACTGACTTTAGGACCGTCGAGTATTGTATTTATGAATATTTCAATACTTTTAGTATCTTTTAAAACGATGTTATCTGTAATGCTTGATGTAGCCATAATGTAAAACCTCCTTTCTCCTTTCCGTATTAGTTAACACAGGAAGTATATTTGGATCTTTTGAGAAATGTTCATATTTATAATACAATAAGGTGGTTGCATATGCAATCATTTAAATATATTGAACACCGTATAAAACAAAAATAGGCATATCAATATTATAATTGAGATGCCTATTTTTAAATAATCGATATGATTATTCTATTTTATTCTGAATTAATACAAGCTGCTAAACTAGTTACCTTCTCCTTCATTTCCGACAACTCCGTGTCCGATAAGAAGCTTTCCGAAGGCCATACCATCAAGATCGTTCCATGCCGTACCGATCATATCGCCCTGCTCATCGATTTTAATGGTCTTCTTCCACTGATCCTCAAGTTTTGCATATTCGGTGTCAACGTCGACGCTTGCAAGATACTGGATGTAGTAATCACGGGTATCTGTAGCGTTATCATCTGTCATTACATAGAAGATATATCCGAGCTTATTCTCTGATACTTCTGTTGCCTCACCATTTTTAAGTTTCTCAAGAGTATCCTTGCCGCCATTTGCTGAGCTATATCCCTCATATGAGGTTGTTTCGCTTGAATAAGCATCCACACCGTATTTCTCAATAACCTCTTTATAGTCAGCTCCACCAATTATCTCTTCACGAGCCTTAACAGCATTATCATATGCCGACTGTCTCTCAGCATCTGTTACGGTTGCATAGCTGCCATCCGTATTGGTAACCGGCATGCCATCGCTTCCAACCTGAACTGTTGGGAAGATTATCGCATAAACCTTGAAGAATCTGACATTCCCATACTGCTCCTCATATTTCTGCGTATATTCATGTCCAAGACGATTCTCTTCATCATTCTTGAACTTCTCAACGATCATCTGCTTCCTATATTCTTCATAAACCTTTTCGTTGGAAATTCCACATTTCTCAAGGATATCAGAACATGACTGGATGAAAATATCCGCATAATTCTTAGCCTGTGCCTCATCCTCTTCTCCCGGAGTGATTCCGGAATCCATCGCAGCCTTATATATGGCATAGGTTTCACGAAGGCTTGAAAGAGCCTGTGGCTTACATACATCAGGAAGTGCGGACAGGTTATCCTCTGATACAGTATACTGCCTGTATGACATGATAAGATAGATAAGTGCCGTATCCATATAGATAGTTTCATCGCCAAGCTTCATGACCTCGATCGACTTAACCTCATCAGGTGTATAGAGCACGCTTTCTTCCTTTTTATTATCATCCTTTTTGTTCTTCTTGCCGACGCTGCAGGCTGTGAGCGATGACAGGATCACCGCAAAAATCATTATAATCGCCGCATGTCTTCTTATTTTAAACTTCATCATCCGCCTCCGTGATCATTTCTTAGTACTCTTATATATTTTATTATCTACAGGCTTTGTCTTGTTTCCTGTATATTTTGAAAGCGCATTCGCTCTGGCAGCAACGCCATCTCTATGTGTCGAAGCATAGATCTGATCTTCTTGCTTCTTCTGTTCCTCTTCCTGAGTAACCTTGATCTTCTTAAATACGTTTCTGATGGTCATCGTACTGAGATATGCCATCGCACCGAAGGCAATTACAAGATAGAGATACCATATTGTGAAAAATACAACCGGATTGGTAATCGTATAATATAAAGGAACGAACCAGATAAGGAAAATCTTGGCAAAATCCCACAGATTACCAAGGGAAAGAAGCAACGAGTTCTTAAACGTATTGACTATTGTATTCTCATATTTTGCAGTAAGCGGGAAGAGAAATGCCATTACAAGTGCAAGAACAACGAGTTCTGCTACAAGAACTACGGTATAGAAGGTTGCCAGCATTCCCGGCAGGGTAACTATCAGAAGATATTCTGCAACCATTACGCCAAGAATTCCTATTATAATAAGCCACTCAAGAGTAGCTTTCTTGAAGTTCTTCTTAAACTCAGTGAAATATTCCTTAACGATCAGCGCATCAGAATTATTTTCCTGAAGCCTTATACACATCGAGAAAAGTGCTGTGATCGCCGCGCCAATGGTTACAACACCAAGGCAGGCAATTATAAAGCAGACATTAAGTGCAAATACGTTACCGAAAGCAGTCATGAAACGTCTAAGAATAGGATCCTTCTTTTCATGAGTAGCATTCTCTCTTTTGATCATCTCCTCATACTGCTTCATCTGGGTAGTATAGACGAAATCACTCTCCTCGGCAGGAGCGTCGTCTTTATTTGATTTATCGAGAGACTCAACTGTTTTTTTCACATCATCAGACACTTCAGACTCTGCTTTTGCGGCAGAATCAGCAGCAGCTTCTGCAATAGATGATTCTTCAATAACCTGTTTTATGTTCTTTTTCTCATTGTTATTCGATTTATCCTTGTTTGAATTTTTCTTCTCAGACACGATTATTCTCCGTAATCTCTTATTTTTACAAACCATCACCCATTATAACAAAAAATCTTGAAAAAGAAACAATTATTTAAAAATATCATGAAATTATCACAAAAAAATCACAGGATGCACGAAACCGTGCATCCTGCAATTTATATAAACGTTATGAATTCTGTTATTCCTTTACACCACCAAGTGCAACACCTGCGATAATGTACTTAGAGAGGAAGAAATAAGCAACGAGAATAGGTATTACCGTAATGAGAAGTCCCAGGTAGATAACACCGAAATCTCTTGACTTATCGTTAGATCTCAGAGATGAAACGTACATAGGCATTGTCATCTTCTGTCTCTCTGTAGCAAGTATGATTGAAGGTGTATACAGATTGTTCCATGAAGCAACGAAACCAAAGATGGCCTGTGTTGCCATAGCAGGCTTAACAAGTGGTAAACAAATCTGGTTAAAGGTACGGAACTCGCCCGAACCATCGATTCGGGCTGCCTCAACTATCTCTACTGAGAAGCCGGTCTCCATGTACTGTTTCATGAAGTAAACAGTTGTCGGAGCAGCTGCTGCCGGGAGAATGAGTGGCCAGAATGTACCATACAGATTTGTAAGGTTACATACCTTGATAAGACCAACTATAGAAATCTGTGTAGGGATCATCATGATACCATAGATGAAGCCCCATGCGAATTTCTTAAGTTTGAATTCATATACTGTAACAGCGTATGCAGTAAGTGTTCCGAAATAAATCTGGAGCATTGTTGCAGGTACTGTTACTATGAGTGAGTTGAACAGAGCCTTCCAGAGAGTAACTCCACTGGTCTTGCTGGTATCATTGATAAGGTTTTTGTAGTTAGTAGCAAAATTGCTTCCCGGAAGCATCTTGATACCGCTCTGAATCTCACCTGACGTATGTGTCGCATTAATTATAAGCACATAAAAAGGGAAAATTGATATCAAAGCAAGTATGATACATACTATATGTCTGATAATCTTTTTACGTGTGATCTGCTTTGCGTAACTCTTATCCACTTTATTTCACCTACCTTCCGTCTTTAGGCTTCTTCTCAGAAGTCAGTTTATAGAATACAAGTGATATACAAAGTGTAATTACGAAAAGCACAACCGAATATGCTGCGGCTCTACCCATGTTCTGCGTAGGACCGTTATTTACGTAATTTTTGATAAGCATAACAACTGTTCTTGTAGAGTAGATTGTATCACTCTTACCAAATGCAAGAACCGGCTTTCCTTCGTTGAAAAGCTGAGGAATATCGAACATCTGGAGACCACCGATAGCTGATGTTACAAGTGTGAACTGTAAGATCGGCTTAAGAAGTGGAAGTGTGATTCTGAAGAACTGCTGCTTGCCTGTAGCCCCGTCAACCATCGCTGCTTCATAGAGCGAAGGATTAATACCGAGAATACCTGCACAAAGGACGATCATTGTATTACCATACCACATCCAGAACTGGATAAATGCTATGATGAACAGTGAACTCCATCCTT
>CACYCJ010000035.1 GCA_902772925.1 uncultured Lachnospiraceae bacterium | reverse complement strand
ATGTGTGTAAGGATACTCAGACGGTTTTATGACAGGCTGGGTGGAAATAATCACTTTACAATATACGATGAGGATGAGCAGAAGACTGTTGTGAAGGAGGTCCTTAAGACTCTTCAGCTGGATCCGAAAATGTATCCCGAAAGGCAGTGCATGTCCCGGATTTCCAAGTGGAAGGAGGATTGCATTACTCCGAAGGAAGCCATGAGTCAGTCATTTTCCTACAGGGATGAAAAGCTGGCAGATATATATTCCGAATACGAAAAGAGAATGCGCAGCAATAACGCGCTTGACTTTGACGATCTCATATTTATGACGATCAGGCTTTTCGAAAAAGACGACGAGGTTCTTTCACTTTATCAGGATAGGTTCAAGTACATAATGGTAGACGAATACCAGGATACGAATCATTCTCAGTTTGTGCTTGTCAGCTATTTGGCAGCAAAATACAGAAACCTCTGCGTGGTAGGCGATGACGATCAGTCGATATATAAATTCAGGGGTGCCAACATAATGAACATCCTGAATTTTGAAAATGAATATCCCGATGCAAAGGTAGTAAAGCTTGAGCAGAATTACAGATCCACATCAAATATATTGAATGCCGCAAACAATGTGGTTGCCAATAATGCGGGAAGGAAGGATAAATCTCTCTGGACATCGAATGAAGAAGGAGAGAAGCTTCATTTTAAACAGTATCAGAATGAATATGATGAAGCACTCGGTGTAACTTCGCAGATAATAAGACTTGAGAAAAAAGGCGTTGATTATTCCGATATGGCAATCCTTTACAGGACTAACAGGCAGTCCCGTGTAATAGAAGAAAAGTTTATAAATGCTAATATTCCCTACAGGATAGTCGGCGGAACCAACTTTTATGACAGAAAAGAGATAAAGGACATTCTCGGCTATCTGAAGGTGATAGATAATCCGAGCGACAGTGTTTCGCTTCGAAGGATCATAAATGTCCCGAGAAGAGGCATAGGAGCCACCACGGTAAATAAGGCGATGGAATTTGCATATTATAATGAAATGTCTCTTTATGATGCCTGTGTATCTTCAAAGGAAATACCCGAGCTGCAGAAGGCATCTGCAAAGCTCACTGCATTTGCCGATATGATGGAGCGGTTCCGCAGAGAAAATGAAGAGGGTAGTCTTGAAGCTCTTTTCGATATGATAATAAGTGAAACGGGATATACAAATGAACTGAAGGCGGAAGGGACAGATGAAGCAAAGACAAGACTTGAAAATATCGATGAGTTGAAAAACAGGGTTGTTGTATATATGAATGAAGCTGAAGAGCCTAATCTGAATGAGCTTCTTGAAGAGATAGCTCTTGTGGCTGATGCGGATTCGATTGATGACGAAACCGGAATGGTTTCTCTTATGACGCTTCACAGTGCAAAGGGACTTGAGTTTCCGTATGTATTTCTTGTAGGAATGGAGGACGGACTTTTCCCCAGCAAAATGTCTCTCGATTCCGGTGATCCGGATGATACAGAGGAAGAAAGGCGTCTTTGCTATGTCGGTATAACAAGAGCCATGAAGGAATTGTATCTTTCCGCGGCTGTTTCGAGAATGGTGAACGGAGTTACATTATATTGTAAGATATCCCGTTTTATAGATGAGATACCGGCGGCATATATCGAAAAGGATGAGGCGCAGGCCGAAAGCGTGTCCGGCGGATACGGTGACGGAAATCGCAAAGGTAAATATTCCGGAGGATATGGCAGCGGAAATTACAGCGGCAGCAGTTACGGCGGCGGCAGTAGTTACGGTGGAAGTGGCTACGGTAACAGTGGAAGCAGCTACGGTAACAGTGGAGGCAGCTACGGTGGCAACGGAAATTACAGCGGCAGCAGTTACGGCGGCAGCGGCAAGATTAAAAACAGCTTCGATAATTCAATCTACGGCTTAAAGGGCGTATCGAAAGGGCTTCCTTCGACCGGTGAGAAGCTTTCTTACGGAGTGGGTGACACCGTAAGACATATTAAATTCGGAAAAGGAAAGGTTGTTTCCATAGAAAAATCCGGAAGTGATCATGTCGTGGTCGTTGATTTTGACAAGTTCGGTGAGAAGAAGGTGTTTGCCTCGCTTGCTAAATTGAAGAAATTGTAAAAGTATGTTTATTCAATCGCTGAACAAATTTTTTACAAAATATTATGGTATATGTATTGGTTTTATGTTATAATGCACACATGTTGTGGAACAAATAATACACGAAAGGTAGGAGAAAAGGCATGGAGAATGAAGTTTTAGTTGAAGAGAGCGCAGTAAAGTCTGCAAAGAAAGTTATTGTTACTGTAGCAATTATAGTTGGTATTGTTACTATCATCGCAGGTATCGCATTTGCAGTTTACAAATATCTGACACCTGATTATCTTGATGATTTTGATGAGTTCGATGATGACTTTGATGATGACTTTTTTGATGATGACGATGAGATAGCTGAGGATGTTAAGCCTGAGGTTACCGCAGAGGCATAATTCAACTTGATTCAGATTAAAAAAAGGGTTCGGTTAAAAGCCGGACTCTTTTTTTGATAATAAAAAAATGTTTTTGGAAATTTTTTAAAAATGTTGTTGACACATTTTTTTCTCTATGGTAATATACAAAAGCTGTTTAGAGATGCGCGAGTGGCTCAGTGGTGGAGCACTTCCTTGCCAAGGAAGGGGTCGCGGGTTCGATCCCCGTCTCGCGCT
>CACYCJ010000034.1 GCA_902772925.1 uncultured Lachnospiraceae bacterium | reverse complement strand
GATATGATCGAAACCATAGAACCCGGGATATATATACCGGGCTTCGGCGGAGTCAGGATAGAGGATATGGTCGTGGTAAGGGAAGAGGGTTGCGAAAACCTTGCAAAATCGCCCAAGGAACTGATAGAATTATGATTACCGTCCTGTGACTCAAATATGACGGATGTGTCATAATTGTTGACATTTTGCTAAAAATGTATTAAAAGTATAAGGGTATTATTATGAGAATTATAGCGGGAACAAAAAGAAGTCTGCCTTTAAAATCTCTTGAAGGCGACACTACAAGACCTACATTGGACCGATATAAGGAGACACTGTTTAATGTTATTCAATCAGATGTGCCCGGGTCCGAATTTCTTGATCTTTACGCAGGAAGCGGTTCCATCGGTATTGAAGCATTATCAAGAGGAGCCAGGAAGGCTGTTTTTGTGGAGCAGGATATAAATGCCGTTAAGGTTATCAATGAGAACCTTCGCTTTACAAAGCTTGATAAGGATGCCGAGGTGGTAAGAACCGATGTAAATGCGTTTATATCGAGTCTGAAAAAAATATCCTATGATATTATTTACATTGATCCTCCTTACAATAAGGGATTGGAGAAAAAGAGTCTTGAGAGACTTTCAGAAAAGGAATTTACTGATCAGGATGCGATAATTGTAGTCGAGGCTGATATCGCAACTGATTTTTCATATGTTAATGATCTCGGATTTGTCATTTATAATACAAAAAACTATAAATCAAATAAGCATGTCTTTTTGAAGAAAAAACAGCCGGTTTCATTTGACGTTACGGTATAACTTTGACATTCGGAATGGAATATATATGGTTACTGCAGTTTATCCCGGGAGCTTTGATCCCGTTACCAACGGACATTTTGATATAATAAAAAGAGCCTCAATGATGTTTGATGAGGTTGTAATAGGTGTATTAAATAACTCTGAGAAGAAATCGCCATTGTTTTCTATGGAAGAACGCGTTATAATGTTACGTGATGCAACAGCCGGACTTCCTAATGTAAAGGTGGAATGCTTCGACGGACTTGTTGTAGATTTTGTGAGGAGCAAGGATTCGCACATTATCATCCGAGGACTGCGTACTATGTCGGATTTTGATTCCGAGACGAGTATGGCTCAGAGCAACAGGCTTGTTGCCCCGGATGTGGATACATTATTCCTTTCAACCAGTGTAGAATATTCATATCTATCATCGAGTATGGTCAAGGAATATGCAAGATATGGAGCGCCGGTAAAAGACTTTGTTCCGGAAAATGTTGCATTAATGTTAGAAAAGAAACTTCATCTTACCAATTTAAATTAGGAGGTTTTTCAAAATGGGAAAAAAAGGTGTAGAGGAAATATTAACCGAAATCGATATGTTTATCGATAAGTGCAAGAGTCAGCCCTTTTCGGCGAACAATATTATTGTTCCCAAGAATGAGCTTGAGGATATGCTAAGTGAACTGAAGCTCAAACTTCCCAATGAAATAGAGAGATCTAAAAAGATCATGAGAAATAAAGAATCTATCCTTGCTACTGCAAGGTCCAGATCCGATAAAATAATCAATGAGTCTGTTGCTGAGGCAAATAAGCTTGTTGAGCAGAACAGGATCACACAGCTTGCCAACGAGAGAGCTGACGAGATCATCGACAGTGCAAACGCAGAGGCAGACAGGATAGTAGAGGATGCAAAGGCAGAGGCAGAAGAGATCAGACTCGCTGCTCTTGATTATACGAAGGATAAGGTTTCGGGTATCCGTGATTTCCTTGCAGCATCTCTTGCAGCCGACAGAGAGAATTACAAGAACCTCGTTGAAGCTCTCGAGGATCAGGTTATCACGCTTGAGGACAATATCGCAGATGTAGACAGCAGTATCGCATATATAACAAGCGGCGGTGTATCTGCAGAAGCTGCTACGGAGGAATATGTAGACAATCAGCATTATGATGATTATGATGATGAAGCCGATTCCGATGATTATGAGGAAGAGGATGATGACAGAGATTATGACGACGAGGATGATGACGAGGATTATGATGATGAGGACTTCCTTGACTGACAGATAGCTTTAAAAGGGCGTTAATGCCGTATTTCATATGATGTTTACCGTCGGAACCGGCAGGGCGATTAAAGCCATAAAGGTTCCGACGTAATTTTTTAAAAATGTGCTTGACATTTGTAATTCAAAACCATATAATAGCACTCGTGTCAAAACAAACGGGGTCTTAGCTCAGCTGGGAGAGCATCTGCCTTACAAGCAGAGGGTCACAGGTTCGAGCCCTGTAGGCCCCAATTATTTTACACTTTAAATATCATGGCGGGATAGCTCAGTTGGCGAGAGCACACGGTTCATACCCGTGGTGTCGAGGGTTCAAATCCCCCTCCCGCTATTAGGATTAAAACATGATCCGAAATAAAAAAACATGTTGACATGAAGACCGGGTTTGTGTATAATCCTTTTCGTGTCAAAGCCGAAAAGCAAAGTGATGCTCAAAAATATCACATGCGGGTGTAGTTCAATGGTAGAACACTAGCCTTCCAAGCTAGATACGTGGGTTCGATTCCCATCACCCGCTTTTTGTATGTCATGTGTCCGTAGCTCAGCTGGATAGAGCAACGGCCTTCTAAGCCGTGGGTCGGGGGTTCGAATCCCTTCGGGCACATTTTTTTATACATTTGCAGAATAAACTTGCATGGTGGGTATGGCGCAGTTGGCTAGCGCGCCAGATTGTGGCTCTGGAGGCCGAGGGTTCGAGTCCCTCTACCCACCCACAGGAACAAAGGCTTCCTGCATTATCGTACCGATGGGCTATAGCCAAGCGGTAAGGCACAGGACTTTGACTCCTGCACTCGTTGGTTCGAATCCAACTAGCCCAGATTTAAATCATGGACCACTAGCTCAGTTGGTAGAGCACTTGACTTTTAATCAAGTTGTCGCGGGTTCGATTCCCGCGTGGTTCACTTGAGTGAGCGAAATGAAATAATACATTTCGCTCATTCTTTGTTTACAGCAAAATAAAATAAGAGTACAATGTCAAAAGTGTGCGTGTAAAACAGTTTTATTGTTGAGATTATTATATTGAAGGAATGAGGTAGTTATGGCATATACTGCTGAAAAGATTACTGTTCTTAAGGGGCTTGAGCCTGTCAGACTCCGTCCCGGAATGTATATTGGAAATACAGGCAGAAGCGGACTGAACCACCTGGTTCAGGAAATAATAGATAACTCCGTGGATGAGCATCTTGCGGGCTTCTGCAATAACATAGAGGTTGTAATAAATGAAGACGGTTCGGCAACCATATCTGATGACG
>CACYCJ010000033.1 GCA_902772925.1 uncultured Lachnospiraceae bacterium | reverse complement strand
GGAATGCAACTCCTCGGACAGACATTTGAGGAAAAGAAGATACTTCGTGCCGCATATGCATTTGAGGGAACCTTTGACAGGAAAAGTCCGGTGCTATAATTGATCCGGTCCGCTTTTTAAAAGTAATTACAGAGGAAGATATAAATGAGTAAAGAATATGAAACAGTCATAGGACTTGAGGTCCATGTGGAGCTGAATACAAAAACAAAAATCTTCTGCGGATGCTCTACCGCATTCGGCGGAGCTCCGAATACCCACACATGTCCCGTGTGCAGCGGTATGCCGGGAAGCCTGCCTGTTCTGAATAAAGAGGTGCTTCGTAAAGCTATATCCGTCGGACTTGCTACCAATTGTGATATAACAAGAAACAGTAAATTCGACAGAAAGAATTATTTCTATCCGGATAACCCTCAGAATTATCAGATATCCCAGCTGTACTATCCCATATGCCGAAACGGTGGTGTGGAGATAGAGACAAAGGACGGAAAAAAGACAGTCAGGATACATGAGATACATATGGAGGAGGATGCAGGAAAGCTGGTGCATGATCCTTATAATGAGACATCCTATGTTGATTTTAACAGATCGGGTGTTCCTCTTATCGAGATAGTATCCGAGCCTGATATGAGATCAGCCGACGAGGTCATCGCATACCTTGAGGCGCTTCGCGAGACAATCCAGTATCTCGGCGCTTCAGACTGCAAGCTGAATGAAGGCTCCATGAGAGCCGATGTCAATCTGTCACTTCGCGAGAAGGGTACGGAGGAATTCGGTACCAGAACGGAGACAAAGAATCTGAACAGCTTCAGAGCAATAAGACGCGCCATCGAAAATGAGACTGCGCGCCAGATCGATCTTCTTGAGGATGGAAAGACCGTAACCCAGGAGACCAGAAGATGGGATGACAATAAGGAATATTCATATCCCATGAGATCCAAGGAGGATGCTCAGGATTACAGATATTTCCCGGATCCCGATCTCGTTCCGATAATTGTTTCGGACGAAATGATAGCAGAGATAAAGAAATCCCAGCCTGAGTTCAGAAATGAAAAGAAGGAAAGATATAAAGCAGAGTTCGGTCTTCCCGATTATGATATCGATCAGATAACATCGGAGAAGAGACTGACTGAAATCTTCGAGGATGGTGTGCTTGAGGGTGCAGATCCCAAGAAGCTTTCAAACTGGCTCATGGGAGAGACAATGCGTCTTATGAAGGAGACGGGAAAGGACCCGAACTTCAGTGCCGATAATTTGGTTAAGCTGATAAGACTTAATGAGTCGAAGGAAATAAACAATGCAGTGGCAAAGGAAGTATTCGAAAAGGTGTTTGCGGAGGATATCGATCCCGAAGCTTATGTAAAAGAAAACAACCTTTCCACAAAAGCTGATGAGGGACTTCTTGCCGAGGTGATAAAAAAGGCTATTGAAGCAAATCCCAAGGCTGTTGCCGATTATAAGGCCGGAAAGAAAAAGGCTGTCGGTGCAATGGTCGGCTTTGTTATGAAGGAAATGAAGGGTAAATGTGATCCCGGAACAGCAAATCAGATGATCTGCAATGAGCTTGATAAAATGTAATTTAAGGTCCGATAATTTCGGAATCTGAATAAAGCTGCAGATGCATTTTGATATATGGTACATATAATAACGGAAATATCATATGGATAAAAAGGTGGAAGAAAAGGAAAGAGGGAGAAGGAAGATGGCCGTAGCAGCTATCCTGACAGGGGGGCTGTTTGCCGTAAGCATGATAGTTTTTCTCGCGGTTTTATGGGTGACGAGAACCTGGGCAAATCTTACTATGGATGAGCTGCTTTATCATCTTACAACTTCACTTTCGGGAACCAATTCAAGCTATATCACCGAGTATCTTTTGACCGGATTTCTTCCCGCACTCATAGTGACTGTTCTTTATATCGTGCTGTTAAAAAGATTTAAGGAAAAAAGCAGGATCATCATTATTTCCGCACTGGCGGTATCTGCTGTTTCGATAGTTTCGACGGTATTTGTCATAAACAGCAGATTAAAGGTTTTCAGATATATGGAGTCGCTTTCGAGGGATTCCTCCTTCATAGAGGATAATTACGCGGATCCGTCAAAGGTCAGTGTCACATTTCCGGAAAAGAAGAGGAACCTTATCTACATCTTTCTGGAATCTATGGAGATCACTTATTCCGATAAGGAAAACGGCGGCGCTATGAAGGAAAACTATATTCCCTTGCTTACCGCGCTTGCAGAGGGAAATGAATGCTTTGCAGGCAATGAGGGAAAGCTGAACGGTGCGGTTTCCTTTCCGGGAACAACCTGGACCACCGGAGGGATGTTTGCTGCGATAAGCGGACTTCCCGTAAAGACCTTTACATTTGAAACCGGGCTTCCCGAAAATACGACCATATATCCGGGAGTGACCACCATTGGTGAGATACTGAAGGATAACGGCTACAATAATGTGCTTTTTCTCGGCTCGGATGCTTCCTTCGGAGGAAGAGACAATATGTATAAAGGTCACGGGGACTTTGAGGTCATCGACCTTAAGCATTTTGTAGAGACCGGATATGTTCCGAGATTTTATAACAGTGACTGGTGGGGACTTGAGGATACCAAGTTATTTGAAAAGGCAAAGGAGGAGCTGACGGAGCTTGCAAAAGAGGATAAGCCCTTCTTTTTCACGACACTTACGGTTGATACACATTTTGAAGACGGCTATGTATGTCCGCTTTGTAAAGAGGAACACGGTAAGGATCAATACGGAAATGTCATATCATGCTCCGACAGACAGGTTACCGAATTTGTCAAATGGCTGAGTGAGCAGGATTTTTATGATGATACTACGATTATCCTGGCAGGAGATCATCCTACAATGGACTCGGATTTCTGCAAAAGAGTGCCCTCGGATTATCAGAGAAGGGTTTATACCGCTTATATAAATACGGCTGAAAATGAGAAGAGCCATTCCGAAAGACAGTACTGTACATTTGATTTCTTCCCTACATCACTTGCTGCGATAGGGGCAAAGATAGAGGGGGAAAGACTGGGACTCGGAACCAATCTTTTTTCTGATGAAAAGACCATTATTGAAAAATACGGATATGATAAGTGCTTTGAAGAGATAAGCAGGAATTCCGATTTCTTAAGGTCACTCACAGTTCTGGATGAAAGCTATCTCAGAAAGCTTGCCGAGAATGTAACCTCTGAAATTGAAAAAAAAGACGGCGGTTATAATGTGACATGTGAAGGCTTTAAGACAAATACTCCGGAAGCGGCAGATAAGGTTCTTGTCGGTGTGATCGCTTCGGAGCAGGCAGACAGATTTTCTTCAGAAGCGGAAAAGGGAAGCTTCACATTACCGGCTGATATTAATCTTACGGAAATGACACTTGCCAATTCCTACGGAATGGTGTATGAAGCATATGTAAAAACGGATATCGAAAATCCGGCTTTTATACTGTGCATGAAAAAAAATGACGGAAATACGGTTTTCATCAGAAAAATCTGATGGAGCTTACGGATAAAAAAATAAACCACTAAAGGGCTTAAAAAGCCGAAAGGAGAAAAATATGAAAACTTATCTTGTTACGGGCGGTGCCGGATTTATCGGATCGAATTACATTCATTACATGTTTGAAAAGTACGGTGATGAGATCAGCATCGTTAATGTTGATAAGCTTACCTATGCCGGTAATCTTGAAAATCTTAAGGATATTGAAAACAGACCGAATTATAAATTCGTGAGAGCGGATATCTGTGATAAGGCTGCCATCGACAAGATTTTTGAAGAAAATGATATAGACAGAGTTGTACACTTTGCAGCAGAGAGTCATGTCGACAGATCGATAAAGAATCCCGAGGTCTTTGTTGAGACGAATGTGCTCGGAACGGCAGTTATGCTTAACTCGGCAAAGAAAGCATGGGAAAATCCGGACGGAAGCTTCAAGGAAGGAAAGAAATTCCTTCATGTTTCCACAGATGAGGTTTACGGTTCTCTTCCCGACGATCCGAATGCCTACTTTTATGAGACCAGTCCCATAGATCCTCACAGCCCTTATTCGGCAAGTAAGGCTTCAAGCGATATGCTTGTTAAAGCTTATATCGAT
>CACYCJ010000032.1 GCA_902772925.1 uncultured Lachnospiraceae bacterium | reverse complement strand
TTGATTGATTGTTTTATTTGTTAAGCCTACAGTATTTACATAATATACTTTTAGCCCTGCATCCCAAGGCTCAATTATTTTACCTTGGTCTGATACTACATTCATTTCTACTTCATATACTGTACTGCCCTTCTTAAATATATCTTTCGCTGTAAGATATATGATGATTAACTCTTTGATGTCCTTGTACTTGGTTCCTTTTTTAGTAGTATAAGTCTTAATCTTTGAAGCATATAGCATAATTCTTTTTGCATGCCATTTTTCTTTTGTTAATTGTATCTCTACATTGACTATGCTGCCATTGCCAAGAATACATAACATATCAATGACTACTGACTTGCTAAATACATTCGGCAAATGTTTTTGGATATTGTTTTTAATTACTACAAGTTTCTTGTCCTGTAAAATAACTCTTAGAAATTCTTGGCAAAATTTCTTGTTCATCGCAAATATCATAAATACATCATTACTTAATGGTATTTGCTTCCTGGTAATTTTCCTTAATTTTTTAATTTGCTCTAATTCTTTTGAATTAGATACCAAAGGATCTCGTTTTTTAAACATAATTTTTCCTCCATTAAAACAAATAATGATTTACAAAATCATTACTAAAAAATTATATTATCCCTTTGGTAATATAAGTATAACATTTGTATGATATAAAGTAAATAGAAAAATAATTAAAAAGTTAGACCTCCTTTGGTCTAACTTTTTAGGTTCTTAATATTTTTAAAGTCTTATTAAAGAGTGTCAAATACTGAATGTTCAAATCAACATTGATTCAAAAAAATGTCTTTTTACAGGATTGTCAAGATACCTTACAGGCTTGATCTGATCGGAACTGGCATGTGCTCTGAATGCAATAAGTTCACTGTATGCCTCCTGGGTTTCAGGTTCCACAAACAGGCATACCACACTGCCAATCTTGTGACATTCCCTTGCAGTTTTGTATGCTTTGCTTATTTCGGAAAGAATTGTATCTGCCATCTTGGACAGTGAATCATTTTTCGCGGTCTCAAGAAACAGCTCAAGATGATCGTCATCCTCTGACATGGCATAACAATAATCGTTTATCTGACATCCAGTTTTAAGAGAGAGCTCTTTTATAGACATATAAATCTCATCTGGAGTAATGTAATCCGTACTTCCCGCTAGAAACAGCATATCACTTTTCCTGTAAAGAACATCAAAAACTGGAATTCCGTTTTCTATAGAAATTATCTTTACCATATCGCCGAGAGCATATCTGTAAAATCCAGAGCGGTTGGTTATTATAATCTGGTATATCTCTCCAGGAACCACATCAGATGCCATAACGGCCGTCTTTTCTTCAGGCTTTAAAAATTCATAGTAGTTTTCAGTGGAAAGAAGAGTATAGCCTCCGTACTTACTGTTATAGACTCCGTGTATTCCTTCCGAAGAAGCATAATACCCCTCTATAGGAATATCACCAATATATCTCTTAAGATTATCTCCGTAAATCTTGAAAGCCCCAGAATTTCCTGCAACGATTTTTGTAAGTCCTGGCCAGATGCGAAGTGCTATTGGAGTATCAAATCCCTCATTAAGGATAGCCTCAAGTTCTTTAATCCTGTCCATATACTTTTCAGAATCAACAACGGAACCATCGGTAAGATTAGCAATCACATGCTTTGGATCCTCTTCAAGTTTTTTAAGTGCACTAAATACCTGCCATGAGAATGGAGCAAAAATTATTTGGACATCTTTATCAAGAAGTGCATAAAGAAGACGCTTATATGATGCCATAAATGGTTCTGTTAAATATACATGTTCTTCAGGAGATGTGATGGATCCTTTTTTATCCAAAAGACTGCATGACAAATACTTCAGTCTTTTTCTTGCTGACTGAAGTATTGCACCAGTAATGGAATCTAGATATGTACCATCAGCATATTGTTCATCTGATCTTATACTCTGCATCATGAGATATGTACTAGACGGACAATTCTCAATCTCCTTAATGATTCGGCTGAAGTATTCAAGCTGTATGGCAGAATAAGGAATCCTTCTTGGGACACCTGTGCTTCCGCTTGTGATAGCATAGCCTTTTATGCTGTCATGGATGAAGATATCAGATTCTCCAATTCTTGTCGTAAGTTCGATATAAGGAGCATAATTGTCATAACAAGTGATAGGAACTTTGGTAATATAGTCGTTGTGATCGAATATATTCTCAAAATCCCATTCAAGTCCCAGTTCTGTTGATCTGTTTTCCCTAACTATCTTTCTAAGGATGCCGTCACCCATAGTGGGATCGTCAAGAAAAAGAACGGTATCCTCTATGTATGCCCTTGTCTCATCAAGCATTTTATCAGTAAGTATCTTTCCGTCCGGAACAGGCATTTTTATCTTTTTGAAGTACGGAAGAAAGATATTTCTAATAGTCCTTCTTGTGCTGACATCGCCATTGCTTCGTTCTATCATCGCTGAAATCAGTTGCATATGCCCCACAAAGAGGTAATTCATATATAGTCCTGCATCAAGTCCGATGTCAAGCTGCTTTGCAAGATCGGAGCTGGTTCTTAACAGTGCCTGTGAGGTTACATTCTTTTCCTGCATAGTAGATCCCTGATGCATATAATAGACATAACCAATCAGTTGTGGAAAGACGGCAATAGTTTCTGCATGACTTATAGACAGAAGATTAAATATCACATCTTCCTCAATACAGACATCCTCTCTGAATCTGATGGCATATTTTTCAAGAAAACTTCTTCGTATCACCTGACAGCTCATCATCATATTTGTCATAGTCAAGAGCTTCTTAATATCATCGGAATCTTTTCTTAAGAGCAGGAGTGGCTTCGTCTGGGGAAAGCGTACACGATTGTCGAGAAATCTCACGATGCCCTCATCGCCTTCTGTAAGTTCACCTCTGTATTTACCTATATCCGCTCCAGTTTCATCCATTCCTTTCACGATGGTTAAAAGACATTCGGGTGTCAGGGTATCGTCCGCATCAAGAAAAGTAATGTATTCCCCACTAACAATGGACAGTGCATAATTCCTTGGGCTTGATGCCGAGTGGACATCATTTTCTAGAACATAAACCAAGGCACATCCGAGTGGTTCGACTACAGAACGGACAAACTCTTCCTCTCCTTGGGTGGAATTATGCACGACGATTACCCATTCAATATTCTCAAGACCAAGACTCTGTGTGGCAATGGATTTTGCTGCACCTTGAAACAGGGAATGCTCAACATTATGATATGGAGTTATGACAGAAATGACTGGCATGGTTTTCATATTAACTTATACTATATTAAAATATATTTTGATATATCAAACTGTAATTAGGCAGTGTTTTGCCATTATATTGAAACTCTCTATAATCAAATTGCTCAAAACCAATTTTAGTATAGAATTCTAAATTTCTTGTAGAATTAGTATACAGATAAAGAAGATT
>CACYCJ010000031.1 GCA_902772925.1 uncultured Lachnospiraceae bacterium | reverse complement strand
TACGCACTGACATAAAATAGCCTAAAGTACAGTATAGCATAAAAACAATAAAAGCTACAAGAGATATTCGATTTGCCGTAATTTCTTCTTTTGTCCCGGTAAACCTTACCGTGACAACTGACCCGGCAGGCACATTGATTCCGATAAAGCCTCTTTCGGTCTCATAGTAAGGTATTTTCGAAATGTTATGAGCTTTATCCTCAGCTTCAATCGTATAGCCTTGATAATACAGTCTGGGAATTTCTGCTTTTACGATTACTTCAGTTTTACTGCTGTTTTCCGTACCATTCTCATTATCATATCCCGGTCCTGATAAGTTTTCAGAAATTTCAAACATCATGCTTTCGGCAGATGATGATATCGCCGGTATGGAATATCGTGATACATATACATAGTCCGAATCAACACCTTCGGCATTCTTTCCTATACTTTTCATCGGAAGATAATCATTATAATCATATACCGTAAGATTATCCCTGTAATCTCTGTCATAAACAAGCATATAATTTGAAAACTGTTCGATAAAAGTATATGCAATACAAGAAATTAGCATTATCGCAAAAAGCCTTTTCGAATTCAGCCTGAGCTTTCGAAAAAAAACTTCACCTTCCTGTGAATCGTCATACAGCTTCGAAAAAGGCCCCAGAAATATAGCTGTCGCAGCGGTCATTCCGAAGCTCTGAAATACCAGAAGCCTCCAGGGAAACTGTATCATCCGAAGGAAATGCGGCATAATATTCCAATTTATAAGCACTGAAGAAAGTATGCATGAAAGAAAGAAGAACAGTACTCCCGATTCGAAAAGCATTTTTCTCTCTGCAGAAGCTCTCATTTCTTTTTTCAGCCTTTTTAGCTTTTCATTTTTACCAAAGTAAAAATAAACAACTAACGCCGTAAAAAACAGTGCCATGAACACCAGATTACAATGAACCGCTATATTACCGTTTTTCATACCGATAAAGAAATCCGAAAAAGTCATTCTGTTCCTGTTTAGAAGCTCGACCGTCGTCATATCACCGTCAAACACATAATACGAAGCCCCTCTTCGATTCTGAAGCAGCCTTACAAAAAACGGAGCACTTATAATACAAGCTATCAATAACCCGGATATGATAGCTGCTATTCTTTTTATCATTATAGTTTTGTCTTCACCTGCGATATACCTGATCGATATCAATATAGCTATCCCGAATAATAACGCCATATAAACGGTCATGACCAGATGACTGTGTAACAGTCCTACACAGGAGATCACAAATGAAATCAAAAAGCTCCTGAACTCATCCCTCATAAGAAAAATGATGCTGATGAACATTATCGGAATAAATACAAATACCCAGCATTCAGCTATAGCATCTCTGGACATATGATCCGATATATGATAAAGCGCAGTCATATATAAAACCGACGCAACAAAAGCGGGATTTAAAACAGGGCGCACAGGCATCCCCTTTTCCTGTTTTTCATCGGCGCTGTGCTCCATAACCATCCTGCAGAGGAAATAAATCGATTCCCCTGACAGGATCATGCATAAAATCCCTGTAATCCTGAAAGCAGCAATAAGACTGATTCCGGTAAAGCTGAGCAGCTTATATACTATCACCACAGCTACATGAGAAAAAGGCGGATAAAAGATTCCGGCGCCGTATCCGGTATTCCCGGTAAAATTATCCATCAGCATACCGTGCAGGATTTCATTTTTCAAATACATTCCTCTGATAATATCAGGAAATGAATATCGCGACAATACCTCAATGCATCTGTAATGAAACACCGTATCGTTTCCCTCAAAATTAATATTCAAAAAATAAGGAGTAAGAATAACAGCTCCCACGAGGGCCAAAAGACAGATATCCGAAATTACGGTTTTTTTATTATTTACATTTATCTCGTTTTGTTCAGACATATTGTCATCCTAATCTCAAAAGCATAATTCGTAATTACTTATACAGCATTATACTACAAGAACCTTATAAAAAAATACACAGTTTTATTTTAATATATATAAGAAGCAAAAATTATGCTATAATGGCGAAAGGTGTGATGTGATCTGATGATTGCACTATAATTATAACCAGAGTAATGGAGGATTTCCGATGTCATCTAATGATTCAAAAAAGCAAAAGATTGCTTCTCTGCAATGGCTCACCGCTGTATCTTTTTTATTTCCGGTGGTGATTGCATTTATAGCATTTATAATAGGCGGGTTTGCACCCTTTGGAACAAAGGATATTTTTACTGCAAGCGGAAACCCGGAGGTATTTGAATATCTTCGCGGCAGTCTGATAAAAAGCGCCGCCGTTTATAATATCGCTTATATCATTCTGCTTGGTTTAGCCGGAGCATCAGCCTCCATCTTTTTTGACAAGAGAAGAAAAGACCTGAATTCGAAAAAAGAAGAAAATGAAAAGCTTAGAATTGACTATATACAGAAGCTTGCCGAAAAAAAGGCTGCAAAGAAAGAAGCAAAGCGTGCCGCCAACAAAGAGAAGAAAGATATAAAGCTCGGAGGTACCGAAGCTCCCAGAAGTCATTTTGGTATATTTATCAGCAAGCTTGATATCATACCCTTTATTTTTGCCATGTGCTTTGCTCTCGGTGCTCACATGCTTTCCACCGGCTGCAACATACTTTATCTTCCCTCCATTGCACTCCTCCCTCTGATTCTTTACGGTTATGATCTTCTTGTTAATGAAAAGAAATTCCTTACATATCTCGTTTCGTCCATGCTATCGGTTGCATTAAACCCTTATATTACGCTGGTAATCTTTATTTTTGAGCTTTTATACGGCATCACCTTAAGGTATAAAGATACCCGGCATATGTTTTCATCATATCTGAAAAAGGCAGCTGCTGACATTATACTGCTTGTTTTTTCTGTTCCGTTTATTCTCGGAATTCATAACGGAACAGTCTATACCGACAAGCTTTCACTTGAATTTCCTTCTCTCGGCATGGCATTTAATCCGTTTGATCTTGCAAAGAGATACCTGCTTGACTGTCTTCCGTCGAATGTTTCCACATATGCAAATAATACAAATCTGTACTTCGGAATCGGAATGTTGTTTTTACTTTTACTGTATATGCTTAACAAAAACATTCCCGTTTCCGACAGAATCAAAAATATACTGGTACTGGTAATTCTTACCGCAGGCTGTAATATAACAACTCTGAATTATCTCTTCGGCGGTTTCAAAAATACCGGAGACATTTGCGGTGCATTTAATTTTGTATATATTTTCTTTGTGCTTACTCTTGCCCTGGAAGCAATGATAAATATTGAGCATAACACGTCTCTTGATATGCTTATCTCATTCCTCGTAATAGCCGACATTTCCATTGCCAGCCTTTTGTTATGTAAAAACTTTGACTCGATCAATCCTGTTTTATATACAGTTCAGATTATTGCTATCTACTTCCTTATGGCTATTCTGTGGAAAAATGACAGTATGACTAAGCTTTTGTTCCAAACAGGCTTTGTTGTGCTCCTTCTATATGAGCTTTCATTTAACTATGTTGATGATATGGGATATCTGGGCCTTAAAGCTAAGAGCTACAGCGACTGCTCTATCGGTCGTATTGAAGCCACTAAAGAACATATCTATGAGTCTTCACCCGATGCAAATATACTTTACTACGAAGACTTTGTAACAGAATCAAATCCTTTTACAAATATGATCCTCGGGATCACCCATGTGATCGCGCCTAAAGGATCTTCGCATATTGATTCCATGCTTGAGTATTCCGAAACGATAAACGGATATGACATTTATACAAACCCCTACTGTCTTAAAAACGGTGTACTTCTTTCCGACGGAGCTGACGAATGGTCATACTCCTCAGAATACCCCTTCAATTCTTTTAATAACTTTTCCGAAAATCTTCTGGATGGCGGTGAAATGTTTGAGGATGTAGAGGTTTCTTCCGAAAACATTAATGTAAACTACGATGATATCCTGGATGTTGATTTTAATCTTATCACAAATGATAAAAATGCTAACTTCATTATAAAAGAAGCTCTTTCGGGCGATATATATGCAACCACTATACATTCGATACACATAGGTGAAACCGATGGTACGAAAGTCACTAACATCAATCAGCGGGTTTCTCCTCAGGTATTAAATAATACTACGATCAGAGGTCAGTTTGTAAGCTTCAATAAAGCCAACTTTACAGAGCTTTACGATAAGCTTTCTCTCGCAAGTATTAGTGTAAACTGTAATGATATAACGGTTAAGGCAGATAAAGACGGATTTTTCCTGATTCCGACAGAAAACACCGGAAATTATAAGGTGCCGGGAAGACACATTTATTCAATGCATATATATGATAAAAATTACATTCTGATTCCTGTCTCTGCGGGAGAAAACCATATTGTTCTTTCTACTACTCATATGGATATGGTATTAAGCGGATTATACATGCTTATAAGTCTTTTGATGCTGTTTTCCGTGAACATCCTGATGTTAAGAAAGCCTGAAAAGCTTAAAGCCGTATACAAAAATATTCTTAATTTCGCGGTAAACAATAAAATATATATATACAGTATCGTTATCACATCAGTAATGTTTTTCGCTTTTGTAATTTATTCCAGATCATATCCCTTCGGAAATCATTCTCTGATTGTTTCAGACGGATATGTCCAGTACTATCCGTGGTTTACATCTCTTTTTGAGCATGTAAGAAATGGTGAGTTTTCGCTGTTTAATTTCCATGGCGGACTTTCAATGGATAACTATCTGATGAATTATACGATACTTTTCAACCCCATCAACTGGCCGATGCTTCTCTTCCCCTATGAGAAGTCATACCTCGGCTTCGTATTTGTATATTACTTAAGATTTATCTTAACCGGACCTGTTGTCATTTACTATCTTACACACAGACCCGGAAAGAAAATGGAAAAGAATGATTTCAGACTTCTTGTACTTTCACTTTGCTTTTCATTTTCAACCTACTTTATAGGATACCTTTGCTACTATCTTTTCTATGATATGGCATTATTATTCCCTATATGCCTGTTGTATATGGAGAAGCTTTTATATGAGAAAAAAATCGGAGGCTTTGTCATTTCTCTATCCATTGCAATGTTTTTATGCAATTATCTTGCATTTATCATGTGTGAATTCTTGTTTTTATACTTCTTCATAACCAAATTTGATAATATAAAGGATTTCTTTATCAAGGGTCTCAGGTTCGGTCTTTGCTCTATACTATCAGCAGGAATAGCTGCAGCGGGACTTATCCCCTTTTATATTTTTACAACCACCTCATCATACGGGCTGACTGATTCATTGCCTGCATTCAGTCTTTCAAATTCCCTTATCTCATCTATAAGCTCCATAGATGTCGTTGCAACAACAACTGTAGTCGTTTCGGATTTCACAAGAGCTAATTCATATATGGGGCTTCTTCTTATACTATGTTCGGGCCTTTATCTTATCAACAAAGCTATACCTCTTTCCGTAAGGATCAGAAAATTCTTATTGGCATTTCTGTTATACTTTGCCTACGGAAATGAATTTTTGAATTTTGTACTTCACGGATTTCATAAACAAAGCAGTGTGCCCAACAGATTTGCAATATTCTTTATACTGCTTATGATAAGCATGCTTTATGATACATTAAATGATATTAAAGAAATATCTGACAAGAAAGGACTGATAACCTTCCTATCTTCTTCTGTATTCTTTGCGATTATGGCAACGATTTGCTATATAAATGACGGAAGTTTCGAACACATAACTATCCCGGTTATTGCAACATATACCTTTATCGGAATCTATATGATACTGGCAGCCATAAATCATATAAAAAATCCGGGTAGAATAATGCAAAAAGCTTTTGCCTTTTTACTTGTGAGCGAAGTGATACTGACAGCACTTTTCGCAAAATATATGACAACAAACAGAGTTGATACTGATTTCGATCGTTATGACAACATAAAACTGCTAAGTGACAAATATATCAATACCGAAGCAGTTGAAAGAGCAGAACATATCAGTGACTCTTCAGTTTCAAATGATATTAATATTTCTTATCTTTTAAACAACAATTCGATCAGTTGTTTCTCATCCCTTATGAGAGAAGAATCAACCAATACACTTGCCGATATGGGAGTCAGGCGTACAGGCGTCAACTATATATACTACAATCAGGGTGACCCGCTCTCTTCTACTTTACTGAATATGAATTATATGTATATGTCAAATTATGATATAAATGCCATAATTCCGGAATTTATGGAAAAGGTTGATGATTCAGATGATACATCTCTTTATAAAAATCCGTATTCTCTCTCCTTAGGCATATTCTTTGAAGAAGATAAAAATATATATAAGGTCAGACAAGGTGATCTTAACATATATAATTCCATAGGCGACTATCAAAACGGTATATCTGAAAAGATAACCGGCGAAAAGCTATATACAAAATATGAAATCAGAAATAATAAATCAGATAGTAGTATTCCGTCATGGGAAAAGGTAATGATCGACGATGAGTTTGTACCGTCTCCATATAATGAAAGCAAGAATGTCGCCCCGCTTAAAAACGCCGAAATAACGATCACAATTCCTAAAGATATTACGGGAGATTTATATCTGAGTAACAGCAGATCACTTAATTTCCTTAATACTCAGGATGGTGAAAATGATCTTATATCGACAGTTACCATTTCATTCCCGATAGAAGACGGTCAGACAGATGACTATGCACTAAGCAAAGCTATGGAATCAACATATATATACGTTCTTAATGAATCTGTACTTGCCGAATTGCAAAAAACTCTTCAGCCCTACACTCTCACAAATATAAGCACCGGATTCAACACGATAAAAGGCGATTTTAAAAATGTTTCATCAGGCGATCTGTATTTGTCACTTCCTATGTATCCGGGTTATAAAGCTTATCTGGATGGGCAGAAGGTTGATATAAACAGTTATATGTCAGCACTGTCTGTACATGTTGATAACCCCGGCGAACATCATATTGAGATTCATTATGTAACGCCGGGACTGATAGCGGGAATAATTGTCAGTATCATAAGCATAATAATATTTGTAACCATACTTATGATTTTCAAAAAGAAGAATTTGAAAAATAAAACAGGCACTGAGGAAAACGCCGAATGATCCATTAATACTACGCAATGATCATATACACAAAAGATCATACAAAAAAGATCATACACAAAAGATCATACACAAAAGGTCATACACAAAAGAAAGTCATATACACGGAGAAATTCCGTATATATGACTTTTTTATCAAGCACTTATATATCAAATATGATCAAGGTATCTATGATACCCTATTAAACCCGATTTACCATCTACAATCGAGGATTAAACTCTGGACATATACTCTCCTGTACGGGTATCTATACGAATTGTATCTCCCTGGTTTACAAAAAGAGGTACAGTAAGCTTAGCTCCAGTCTCAACCACACAGGGCTTTGTAGCTCCTGTAGCAGTGTCGCCCTTAACTCCGGGTTCACACTCTGTAACAAGAAGCTCTACGTTAATAGGAGGCTCAACAGAGAAAATCTGTCCCTTGTGAGAATTAAGTCTGCACACTTCATTTTCTTTTACGAACTTCATAGCATCTGCAGCAACATCACTGCTTACAGGCACCATATCGAAGCTCTCGGGATCCATGAAGTAATAAAGATCTCCATCCTTATATGAATAAGTCATATCCTTCTTATCTATATGAGCTGTCTCACATTTTTCCGTAGGTCTGAAGGTCTTTTCCACAACACCGCCGGACTTGATATTCTTAAGCTTTGTTCTTACGAATGCAGCTCCCTTTCCGGGCTTAACATGCTGAAATTCTATTATCTGATAGATATTTCCTTCAAATTCTATTGTTATACCATTTCTGAATTCACCTGCTGAAATCATTTATTTCCTCCTAACAATTAATAATACATATTCTTTAACAACATTTTTATTTAAATTTTGCACCGTCAAACATTCTAATATAATTTTACCTATATTTCAACCTTTAATTTATATAATTATCCTCATACTATAATTTATATATTTATACTCATACTCCTTCTCAAATTTATATATTTATACTAATACTCCATCTCATATTTTTAAATATATATTAAAAATTCAAATACATAATGAAAAATACCTGCTGCACTTTCGTACAGCAGGTATTAAAGACATTATTATGTAAGATCAAACAGATAAGGTTTCTTCTTAATCTTGATAACCTTAGTGATGTCATTTGTAACTGTCTTTCCGGTCTCATCCTTGTAGCTGTCGGTTACGGTAACTACCAGATATGTATAATCATTCTTATACTTAGCTGTGAAGTAATCTTCTCTAAGCTTCAAAGCATTTCTAAGTGCAGCATCATATGTATAGCCTCTGAACATCTGATTATAAATATCACTGTCAACCTGAACATCCAGCTTATTGTGATCATTAAGCAGCTTGTCCGTTACTGTCTGACCTGCAGCATTAACATACTGATAAGTAGAATCACCGTCATAAACCAACTGATCGGTACCGGTTTTATATACATGCTTAGGAGTAACCGGCTTTCCTGCATTATCCACAGGATTCTCCTCATAATCAAGATCGAAGTAAATCCTGAGATTCGTACAAGATACACCCTTATCCTTATCATACTTAACATTATAGATGAATTCGAACGGATCTTCCATATCTTCAGACCATTCTGTCTCATACTGATAATGTGTATAAAGATCTGATGAAGGACTTACATCAATGATCGGATAATCTGAATCGGGATCATGTGTCTTCAGCTCAAGTGTAGTATTTGATGCTATAGCTCTTGACTTTGTCGCATTGATTATAGCATTAATAATAAGCTGTCTTTCCTCAATATTGAGCTTGTTGTAACCATGTATCTTTTCACGTCCGCCTGAGAAGAATGTACAGTTGTCACATGTATATAAGTAGTAATAGTTTGCACCGTGGTTCTTATCTGCTGCGAAGTAAGATGAGTCGGTATTATTTGAACCACCGGCCAGTGAATAGTAAATTGTCACCTTCGGATTATCAGTATCAATTGCATAAGTCTGAATGTTTGATCCCGTAACTCTTATGTAATCACCTATCGCATTAGGATAAGACTTCATAAGACCGGTGGTAGTTGAACTGCTTGATGCGTAGTTTGACATTACGAATCCGTAGGTTCCGTATACTATCTGATCAGCATCAAACTGAATATCTACCTGCTGCGTTAAGTTGCCCCACTGAGTAGCGAGACGACCGAACTTATAAATACTTGTACCGAACTGACCGCCCTCGGTATCACTACCTTTACCTCTGAAGGTAAGAGCAACCTTGGTAACATTCTTGTCAACCTGACCCCAGTTATATGTTCCGGGTATCTGTCCCCAGGTCTTAAGAGGGAACAGAGTTGAGATTTTACTCTGGCTGCTGGCCTTAGGTGAAAGTCTGTCAGGAACATCATTAAGGATACCGAAATATTTCTTAAGATGAACATTAAACAACGACTGTGAGTTCTTATCTGTAAATGTATCCTGGAAAGCAAGCGTTCTACCCTTGTTTGAAACAAAGTTAACAATCGTATTAAGTCCGTGCTGCTGGAAGTCCTCATCTTCACAGTAATCAAGTGCAGCTCCGAGAATGATCATATCATATACATCTGTAAGATCAAGGATCTTGGAGTTTGTCTTTGCATAGTCAACAAAGTTCTTATTTGTTGTGACAGTGCCGTCTGTTACATCGCCTTCATCAGTTCCTTCATCTACTGTTTCGGTTGACTTTCCGGTTGCAACTACATTAGCAAGTGATGAGTAGTAAATAAACTTGTAATAGAAGTACTGCTGGTAAAGGATTACATTTCTCCAGTTCTCATAATGCTGGCTGTAAGTCTTGCTCTGATAAATGTTAGTATTCTTAAGGAATGCAGAATTATTCTTAGCTATATATGTATAGATATCATAATAGCTTTCATTATTCTTTACACCATCAAGAGTCTTATTGATAGCCGCATCATTACTACCGGTATAACCGTAGATCATATTCTTATAGTTTGCTTTTATGGCATCTACACAGGCATTCATATTCTTTGTTGCGTTCTTGATATCAAGTTCTGCAATCTCAGGATAATCAGCCTTCATGTTATTATAAATGTCATCACCCTTCTTAAGGGTCTCACCGTCAGTATAATTTTCAATATACCTGAAGTAGTCATGATATGTATTTGCAAATGCTGCCCATGTTTCCTTGCTTGCATAGGTATCTGCATTATTCTCATCCGAATGCTTTGCTGCTGTTTCAACAATCTTCTTTGAATAATTATTGAAATCAGTAACAGTCATCGTAATGAGGTTAAGATTTATATCCTTATTTACATTATCGGCAAGGTTCTCAGATATCTCATCATTATACTGACCTTTTGAATTTGCATCAGCGATACCGGGGAATCCGAACTTAGCTTCATGTATACCCAAAGGATTATTTGTAAAGCCGTTCTGCATAGCTGCAAACGAGAAATCGTAATTTTCTCTTCCGTTTTTAAGGTCATCGGCCGTACATCTGTCCGTAACCAAATTAGGTATTGCACCAAGTCCTACATTTCCGGCATTTACTGTCTGTCTGTCATTAAGATAAGTCTTGTAAATATATTCAAGCGCTGAACCCTGACTGGGATCTGCCACCTGAGTTGCATTACAATCATAGAAACGGTTGCTGTCAAGGATATTAAGTGCCAACAGATCTTCTGTATCAAGATAAATCGTATCCATACCCTGATAGTTACTGTCATCGGCCATATCTGACATGATCTGAAGTAAGTTGATATCACGCCTTTCCTGTGTTGTCCTCTTAACTTCGCAAACACCTGTCATCGAGCTTGAAACATCACCGTCTTCTACTTTAACCTTCCAATAGATTGCTCCGTAGAAGTTAGTGTCAACAGGGTAATTTAATGCACCCTCTCCTGTGATGTCATCTTCCATTGCAATTTCATCGGGATCATCAAATTTACTGTCACCGTTATCATCAATGAAAAGCTTAACATGAACTGACTTATCCTTAGGATTATTTACTTTAACCGTAAAGTCAAGCTGTCCGGTAGTTACACCTACTCCTGATGAATA
The DNA here is from genome assembly GCA_902772925.1 of uncultured Lachnospiraceae bacterium. Classification (GTDB taxonomy): domain Bacteria; phylum Bacillota; class Clostridia; order Lachnospirales; family Lachnospiraceae; genus Eubacterium_Q. The sequence continues at coordinate 875 of CACYCJ010000031.1, read as the reverse complement.
TGCGGGAGGACACTTTGTAAGTTCAAACTTAGGTCTGACCTTTGAGCTCTTATATACTTCAAGAACCTTCGAAGCATTACAAGCAACTACATCCTCATTCACATATGCGGAATCAGGGTTAACTGCTTTATACTTAGTTTCAAGTTTTGAAATTGGTCCACTTTGATAATCCACATTATCATCGTCAGTATAGAATACTGTCGCGAAGCCGCTGTATGTGTTTCCTAATGAGCCGTCGTTTGTTACTCTGAAGGTCTTATTTGTATCAAAGCCCCATAAAACATTTGAGTCAACAGCCTTTGAAACACTTGAAGCGCTCTTCATAAACGAATACATATTGGATTTGGGATCAATTCTTCCTGTTAATCCGAGTCCCGCAAACTTCTGTTCAACATCTGCGTAAGTAAGATTGTTACAGTTGTTATTTATCCAGTTAGAATCAGAGGGATTATAACCGGGGAATACACTTTTCAGATCAATCGGTGCTGCTGCATTGTAGGTATCAAACGCCTCTGAAAGATCCGCACCTATGATAACAGGCATACCCTTTTCAACATAATCCGTAAGCATAGCAAGCTTTGTATCGTCAATATCATTTCCGAGCTGTGTACCGTAATCCGCAACTGAAATTGAAGCTTCGGATTTTTCATCATACTGCTCTGAAATTGTCATATCGGCAAATGAACCGTTATTGGCTCTTCTGGCCTTGAAGTAATCAGCATAGCAGAAATACATTTCGTAGTCGGGATATTTCTCCATAAACTCTCCGACATTCTTACACTGCTGCATTGCTACAAAGTAGCCCTTAAGTCTTTCTGACCTGGATGCTCCGAAGGTTACATTCCACCAATACCACATCGGTGTATATGCTGAGT
>CACYCJ010000030.1 GCA_902772925.1 uncultured Lachnospiraceae bacterium | reverse complement strand
TCTAATACCGTAATCAGTCAGCATTTTCTCTACTTCCTCATCAGTAAAGCCGAAGCCTTCATTGAAGCTTACATCTCTTACGGAGTTAATTTCAAGATTGTTCATTCCCGTAAACACGCTTTCCTTACTTATCCTGAGGCAACCGGTCACAACAGCAAACTGAAGAGCTGCATTTGTCTTTAATGCCGACTCGAAAAGAGAGCGGATAAACACTCCCCCTCAATACAATAATCCAAACATCCAAAGTGGTATCTTATTTCCTCTGCCTATTTCCACATCATCTATAGCAAGAAAGCTGTCCGGAATGTCTTTTATCTGGTTAAACGACTTATCCTTCCCGCCAATTTCAAAGAGATACTTTTTATCAACAATAAAGTCTCCGGTCGGAGGATAAAACACTTCATATCCCGCAGACCGCAGTTGGTTGAGAAAAAATGTTTCCCTTTTTGTTCCTGTATTGATATTTTCTGTCAAGGAATACATCAAATTTGTATTATCACAATAAATCTTATCAGGTCTGGCCATATTCTTTAATGTAGATTTTTCAGATGATAAAACACTCAGAAGCTTCGCCCTTTCAAGTGTATAAAGCATTTTCAGACCTTGGTTTCTATCTGTCTCCAATTGATCATATAAATTCGTCATTTTCGGCACCTGCGGGCAACTCTGTGCCAGAATGTACAACATTTTTTTTATCTTGTGAATAGACGAATAATTAATAGCTTCAACTGAAGGATAATCACTTTCCAGGATCTGATTTGTAATCTGAGCCAGTCTATCTCCATAACCGGCATAGACTTCTTTATAAAAAGGATAATATCCCCTGACCAGGTATTCCCTGAAATGCTTCAAAATTGTTATATCCTTTGTTATATCTTCCGCTATCATTTTGTGATTTTCCAAAAGATCACATAATTTCAAAGCAGGCGTGTCTGTTACATTTTCAAAATACAGATATTCTCTGAAGGACAGACCGGGGAGGGTATATTGTATCTGCCTTCTTGATAAATCCCCGCTTTCGTAGCTGATCTTCAGCAATGAAGAACCCGTATAAACAATATTCAATTTGGGATAATTATCATAAAGGTTTTTAATAATGATCTGCCAGTCCTTTAAATAATGCACCTCATCCAGAAAAATATATGTTCCGCCATTGTGATAATGAATATCAGCCAACTCCATCAGTGAATTCTTTTCAAACCATAGATTATCAAGCGATGCATAAAGGACGCTGTCAAGGTTTTTATTAAAAGCTTTTTTGATATGCTGTAATAATAGTGTTGTTTTCCCTGATCCTCTTGCCCCGGAAATACATATCAATCTGTCTCTCCAATCTATCTTGTTTATCAAAAAACGCTCCGTGGAAAAATCCGTCTCTCTTATTCTTCTGTTTGTCAGGTCTAACATCCTATAGTATTCCTCAATATTCATATGATCACCTCAATAAATTGTCTGTATTTATTCTATTTTGACATAAAAAAGTGTTTACAAACACTATATATCATATAAATATAGTATTTGCAAACACTTTATTTCTGATTTTAGACATCATTCCGACGCATTATAATTATTTAACACTATAGTCATTAATCAATATGTTTGTATCTGAGCAAGCAGTTCAGCCGAAGAATAATATCCTACCTTAGTCAGATAGCTTCCGTCAAAGCTATAGCTATATTCATAATAACCGGTGATAATAGTATCGTTCGGAAATTCTTTGTATTCCTGCGTTATTTCAACCCCTGAATATCCTAAATTCTCTTTTAGTTCTTCAAAACTGATCTCTTCTTCAGTACCACCTTTTTGCCTTATTTTTAGGCATTTTTCAACAAAATGAGACCCCCAGATTTTTCATTTCCGGAGGACTCAAAAGCATCAATTTTTACTTCATCCCATACCAGGCGATTCCTTCATAACCCCATCCTGCTACAACCAAATTATTCCTTTCTGAAACATTGGTTGTGTAATGATGTGATCCTGCCTTTGCATTAGGATTATATAATCTGTACAAAGGAACCCCTTTGTTGTCATCCGAATACCAACCGATGCCTTCATAACTCCACCCAACAGAAACAAGATTATTTCTTTCCGAAATGCTGGTCGTATAGTGATGATCTCCGGCATTTGGATTATATAATCTGTATACCGGTGTCTTAGAAGTCTTCGGTGCCTTCCATGCAAAGCCTTCATTTATCCATCCGGCAGAAACAATATTTGCAATCTCTTTCTGATCGCTGGTGTAGAAATGCTCTCCAGAATTAGGGTTATAGAGGCGGTACATTGATATGCCTCCTGTCGGAGTATTGCCGCTGTCAGTTACTGTTACTTTACAAGTAGCCTTCTTGGAACCATCGACTGTTGTAACAGTTATTGTTGCTGTTCCTTTAGATATTCCCTTTACCTTTCCGCTGCTATCAACGGTAGCAACCTTATTATTGCTACTAGTCCATTTAACTGTTTTAAGGGATGCGTTTGTTGGAACTACCGTTGCAGAGAGAGTGGCAGTTTTTCCTTTTGGGATACTCAATGAGTTCTTGCTAAGCTTAATCTCAGTTACAGGGACATCCCATTTAGTGTATGTATCATTGGCTTCCAGAATCTGAGTCCGCTTTTTTCCATTCTTGTTCAAATAAGTTCCGGGAAGCTCGATAGTAATTGACTTATCAGTAGGTAGCTTCTTAGGAGTCTTAATAGTCATCAATGAATTTCCGGTGTATTGTAACATGTAATTACAATCCACCACATTGCTTAGGTCAAAATTACTCAAATCGAGCTTCGACAGTGCATCACACTGCCAAAACATCGCATAAGTATACATAACCTTGCGGGTATCCCAAGTACTGACATTAATCGTTTTCAGCGAACTACAACACTCAAAAGCACATAACATACTGATCACATTACCGGTATAAAATTCACTTAAATCCAAGCTTTTCAAAGAAGAACAACCGCTGAATAACTTATTCATATAGGTTAATTTACTCGTATCAAGCCTACTGAAATCCACACTTTGCAAAGCCGAGTGGCCATAGAACATGACGCTCATATTCGTTATTCCACTACCACTGACCCTTGCAGTTTTTATTTTTTTACCATATTCTTTATTGCTATATTCATCCCAAGGCCAACGTCTGGAGGGTTCTGAGCTATCTTCCACCGGCGTATAAGTAAGATCTCCGGTTACCTTTACTTCCAGATGCCAGTTTTCATCAACCGACCACCATACTCCACCGTCTTTTCCGCTTGCGATTATCTGAGGTCCCTGTCCATCCGCTTCATTTGTATAAACCTTAATTCTTGCACACGCATCGAATTCCGTATAAAGATCATACAGCTTATCTTCACTCTTCTTGTAACAGTACGACTGTCCTTCCTGATTTGTAACATTAAATTTAAACCAGGTTCCGGACTCATCAACATCAACTGCTACTACCGGTTTTGAACCTGTAACAGTCACAACAACCGAAAATGTATCCCCCCTATCAACACAGACCTTCTCATTTATAGGTATCTTATACCAGCCGGCATAATCAACATTTCCTGTTACAGCTTTCGAAAGTAGTGCTGTTCCACTCTTGGGATTTCCACTCATCGGATTTAGATATAACTGTACCGAATACGACATGCTTTCGGAAGGAAAAT
>CACYCJ010000029.1 GCA_902772925.1 uncultured Lachnospiraceae bacterium | reverse complement strand
GCCGACGCCCTCGTATTTCCAGCCTGCTTTAATGAGCATGTCTCTTTCGGAAGCACTCAAGGTATAATGATGATCTCCCGCATTTTTGTTATACAGCCTGTAAACCGCATCACCTTTTTTAGCAGCATACCATGCTATTCCTTCATATCTCCAGCCTACATCCACAAGATGATTTCCTTCATCCTTACTTGCCGTGTAGAAATGCTCTCCGCTGTTGGGATTATACATTCTGAACATGGGATTTCCGTCTTTTGTCTTATCAATATCCTTGTCATCTATATATCTTTTATCGGTGTAATACTTCGGATCGATGCCCTGTCCGCCTTCTCCCTTATGAAGATCGTAAAGAGCCGCTGCCGCTGCCACAAGTGTTGCATTATAGTCGATGGCCACCTCATTATAGATATAATCGGTGCAGATATCATTGTAGCTTGCGTCCCTTTTAGGTCCGCCTACCAAAGCGCCCATCAGATTATACTTCATGGGATGCGTACCCTGATTGAATTCATTAAAGGAATAACCCGATGCGGCCCTGTGATGAGGATAAAGAGGAGAAACCGAATTGTAGCCTACTACAAAGCACTGCTTCTGTGAATTATTTCCGAGAATGAACTTCATCTGGTTTTCGGCGTCTGTCCTGAATGTGGCTGTTCCCGTTATCTTATCATAAAGAAGCCCCACATACTGAAGAGCCGTATCATATCTGAGAGAACCCCAGTCATCCAGAACCCAAAGGCCGATTCCCGCATAATTATAGCCAACCGAAGCTGCATTCTTAAGTCCGCCCGCATCATTTCTGAAATAAGGAATGAGCGGTGCCGTATTATCCCAGCTGAGTGCCCAGTAATAATTTTTTGCCTTTTCCTGTTCCTTATACTTCTCATACTCGGAAAGATATCCGCCGTCGCCGGTAGCCTTATATAACGCTACTGCCGCCAGACAATAATCGTCTGCCCAGCCCGAGGACTGATAAAACTGTCCCGCCGTCTGATTAGCGGCTTTATTATTATCTCTTGCAAATCTGAAAAGCTTTATTGCCGCATTTTTGCTGTCCTGATCATTGAAATTAATGGCGTGCATTGCAAGAGCCGCTGCCGACAGTGAAACTATATCCGTCGAAGGTGCACTTGCGTTTGCAAAATGAATCGGTCTGTTACCCTTAGGCTGTGCCTCGGGTGAACCCCAGTAGCTGTGATCCGCATTTCCGTCACCCACCTGACAGACAAATGCTTCGACATTGCCTGCATTATCGAGCACCATACAGCGTTTGAAATAATCGGCAAATCTGTTGGTTATGGTTTTTAAATGACCGGTCTGGGTTGCAGAGTCATAAGCTGATTTATTTGAAAAATAGCTTGTTTCGAGGATCATTGCGGCGTAAGCTTCGGGAAGCCCGAACTTAACATGGTCACCCGCATCATGATATCCGCCTGTAGCATTTACATTTACGGTCACGCCGTCTCTTCTTGTATAAGTGGCAGTATCATAGGTATGGCAGTTACCTCTCCAGCCGTGAAGGCTTGCCGCACCGACATCTGCACCGCACATATTTGCATCATAGAAATACAGTGCATACTGAAGCAGCTTGCCGTAGTTATACTGAAGATCGGTGTAGCCGTAGTCCCTGATCCCCCCTGTCACATAAACAACCTGTCCGCCCGTAGATCTTGCGGAAACTCCCGCAGAAGAAAGCCCCACAAGAAACATTATAAAGCTTAAAGCAATCGCCAGCACTTTCATCGTTGTCCTTTTATTCGGTAATACGCTCATTTCATCCTCCATTTATTATATTTTCAAAGCCTTTCAATATGCATAATTATGAAAAGTATAATATATCAATAACGTACGCCTTGATGGAATATATATGTACTGTCCCAAACAGTTCTCCGCTCTTTCTATATTGCACAAAACAAGGTTTTGAATTATCACAAACCGCTCGAAACTCACTTCGTTCAAACAGTCTCGCTTGTTTGGATAATTCTAAAACCATTGTTTTGGCAATATTACGAAAGCTGCGCAATGTTTGGTTCAATACATATGTATCCCATCATGGCTGTTATTATAAAACATACTATATAATGCTATGATTATGAATTATCATTATCAGTCAGTCTATATATGCAAGTGCTGGCAAAACATTGCGGAGATTTTGTCATTTTGCAGAAATATGGGTTATAGAATTATCCAAAGCGCGAGATTGTCTGAACGAAGTTAGTTTTGAGCGCTTTGTGATAATTCATAAACATATTTCGTGCAAAATAAAAATCGTAGAACAGTTTTGAAAGTACTTGTATATATAGACTGACGTCATAATTGATATATTATTTTTTTCATAATTATACATATAAGAATCCTTCGTTTTACAGGTCAAATTTATCGAAGTAGCTGCCATCCTCGGGTGAAGCTGCCTCGCTGTCATTCCATCTGATGAAAAACGCCTTCATCTCAGGATTTCCGCTGCCTATATCATGAATGGTTGCCTGATAATTATCATGGCAAAGACATCCTATGTCAACATACAGCTCATAATATTTTCTGTCGAAACCTTTTTCATCACGAAGCACGATCCAGGTCTCCTCGGAGGCACAACCGACGGAATGACTGATCAGATAATCCGTCAGCATCATCCGCATATCATCTTCCAAACCGTAGGGATTAAGAAGGCGAAGAAATGCGGTTCTGACCTTTTTCTTTCTTTTTTCCTTAATGAAATTATCTATTGTACAGTCAATGTCTTCTTCACCGCACAGGATCATATCCGTGTGTCCTTCCTCATCAGGCTCCTCCATCAGCAGTCTGATCCTTGCATCAAGCTTCGAAGTCCAGTCCGGATTTCCGGCATGCTTCGTATCAAAGAGATAATCCGCCTCTTCAAGGTTTACCGAATGAGCAAGAAGAACAGAGACCATTTCTTTATCTTCCTCGCTCTTATTTCTCCAGGCAATATCCGGATACTGCTTTCTTTCTCTGAGATAAATGTGTCTCAGTCTTAAATCACCCAGAAACGGCTTTATCCCCGACTTCATATGCCTTCTGGGAAATGTTACCTCTTCCAGATATCGGCAATATGCAAAGGCCCAGTCTCCCACATCCTTTATGCTGTCGGGAAGATTAAGTGTCCTCAGCTTTCTTGAACCCATGAAGGCTTTCTTTTCGATCCTTCTCACAAGAAGTCCGTCAATCTTCATCGGAAGCTTCAGCTCCTCGTCTTCTCCGGAATAACCGGAGATTGAAACATTCCCGTCAAGCACCTTATAATAGATTGTACCGTTTTCGGTATCATATGATAAGTTCATTTATCTCATCCTTTATCGTATCGCGTCTCTCTGTTAGAAGAAGCTTCTCACTTGCCTCCTTGTATTCGGGAACGCCGAAGGAGGAAATGAATGCGGCGCTGTCATTATTCACCGTAAGCTCCGTAACAAATATCAAAAGCTCATTTCCATCTTCATATGCCTTTTCAATATAATCAAAAACATTATGAACCTTAAGCTTCACATTTTCAACAGCTGCCTTCATTTCTCCGACTTCTCTGTCAAACATATTTCGCACGATACCGAAGCTCTTTTCTCCGTCACTGTATTCTCCCTTTGACAGCTGAAGCAGAGCGTTATTCGTAAATCCGATCAGCCTTCTTATCTCTGCTTTATCCTTATCGGAAAGAGAGTTTGCCTTTGCCAGACTCTCCATCTTAAGCTTTTCATTTGCCTCGATTGCGGAAAGCTTTTCCATAACCGCTCTTCCGTCACCCGCAAGGGATGCTTCCTTAACCTTTTTTAGCTGCTTCATGAGATTTGAAAGGTAATTATCCATTGACATAACGGATGATATCTCGATGAGAAGCCTGTCGGTAAGCATTCCGAGCACAGATAGTCTTTCATCAAAGTCTGCATTCTTCCCCTTGATATAGACGCTCTTATCCGGACTTCCCGCAAGTATCTCGTCGATCTGATAATCCCTCTGATACTTTCTGTAAAGATCGTAATATGCCGCAAACTCTCTAACTATCTTATCATTTCTTATATACTGTCCTATCAGCTTTTCATCAACCGGCATATCCTTCTCGGTATATAAAGTAAGGATTGCCGAAAGATCCTCCCAGCCACGGGCCGTCACATAGGTCCTGCCCTTGATGGTCATTTCTATATGATAAAAATAGTCTTTATGTATCTCAAGAAAACCGAGTACCGCACTGTGAAGCTTATGCTCTCTGGCATACTTTTTCCACGTTTCATAATCAGCCTCTACATTCAATATCTTAAGACGATCCATCGTTACAGTATCCATCTCGCGTACCGATTTGTTGTATTCGGGCGGATTACCCGCGGTAACGATTATCCAGCCCTCCGGCACCTTATGCTTTCCGAAGGTCTTATACTGCAGGAACTGAAGCATCGAGGGGGCAAGAGTCTCGGACACACAGTTGATCTCATCCAGAAAAAGTATTCCTTCCTTTATACCTGAGTTTCTCATTACATCATATATTGAAGCTATGATCTCACTCATTGTATATTCCGTCACATCATATTCCATCCCCTCAAAGCTCTCATGCTTTATGAAAGGCAGGCCGAGAGCCGACTGTCTCGTATGATGCGTCATAGAATATGAAACCAGAGCTATCCCCAGTTCTCCGGCAATCTGTTCCATTATCGCAGTCTTTCCGATACCGGGTGCGCCGAGCAGGAAAATGGGCCTCTGCCTTGCCACGGGTATACGGGGGCTTCCGTACTCATCCTTCATCAGATATATACGGATATCATTTTTTATATAATTTTTTGCTTCCTCTATTGTCATACGATCCTTCTCCTGTATATTACTTTACTCAATCTGCCACTCAAAATGTGTTTAAATATGCTCAAACACATCGAGAAATTGAAGTCCTCACAGATACTTCTTACTGCTTCAATGTGTAT
>CACYCJ010000028.1 GCA_902772925.1 uncultured Lachnospiraceae bacterium | reverse complement strand
TTTGGCAAACAAGATAGGGAATATGTATATAATTACGAAGAAAAATAGCAAAGGATTGTCCTCTTTTTGAATTTATTTTATAATATCAAGCAGCATAGAGGATAATATAAAAAAGAAATGATGTGAAATATGGAAAATATGGGAAATATGAGAAAGATTGGAAATATGAAAATAATTAAATCTATGAAAAGCAAAAAGATTATGAAGTATATGTTCTGCTTGGAACGGTAAGCGAATAGCGGGAGATTGTTCGGAAAGAGGAAAATAGAAATGGATAAAGAAAGAGTTTATAAGGATATAAGGGACTTTTTATATAAATATACTCATGAAGCTTCGCTTACTTACCCGGAGCCGGAGGATTATGTGGCTCTTGCAGAGGATATGGGCTTTAGCAGCTCATCTCTTAAGCTGGATTTTCCCGAGGGAATGTATTCGAGAGGAAACGGGCTGACCAGAATTATATATGATTCGGGCAGAGAGAAGGGTGAAGAGCTGAGCTATGAATATACTGTTGCTATGAATGGAAAGGTTAAAGTCGTATATGTACTAAATAAAGGGGTTACGCTTGATGAGGAAGAAAGGGCTGTTTATCAATGGGTGACGGATCAGATCTTTCTCGTATACGGAAAACAGCAGGTCATAGATGCATTGAATCTTGTGTCTAAGATAAAAAGGGAACAATGAATGTGAACACGAGGTACTAAAACAAATGGACATGATTTTTAACGGTAATGAAAAATATAGTGAGCATGATGCGCAGGTGCTTGGAAGTACCCCGGACATTGCGCTTATCACGGATGATATCAGGACGAAGGAGGAGCTGAGTAAAGCCTTTTTAAAGTATCTCATGCTTCCGAGAAGGAATAAACGGCATTCCGACTATTATTCCGTACAGATATATGGCTATAATGTCCCTACCATGTATGTTATGACAAAGGATTATCTGACGGAGGAAGCCGAACAGGATGATGAAGCTCCGTTAATACCCGGTGAAAGCTTTGTTGTTTCCGAACCTGACCTTTACTACAATAAGGCTGCTTTCGATTCCGGGAAGACAAATCTTTGCTTTGTGATCGGTTATTCCGGATCCGGCAAATCATATCTTACAAGAGAATACAGCGGTGAAGGCATCGAAAAGGTTTCATTGGATGATATTGTATGCATAAAGGATCATATTTCCATGGAAGAGCTGAAGGAAGAGCACGAGCTTTTTTATGAATTTTTCAGCGGGAAAGGAAGAGAATATTATGTTTCGAGGGAAGAAAGAGATTTAGCCGGAAGTCACGGCGACGCATTTGTTGAGTTTATAAAATTTGCAATTGAATTTGCGGCTTCGCATAAAGAGAGGAAATTTATTCTTGAGGGAATATGGACTTATCTTTTCTTTGATGATCCTTCCGAATTTGATAAATACGCTGTTTTTATGAAAGGGACATCATATGTAAAATCGCAGCTTCGACGTACAAAACGGGAACTGGCAGCAGGCGCAGGAAATACAGTAGAAAAGATTGCGGAGTTCGGTTATTATCTTTCGGATTCCGTGCGTAATGCAGTGAATATTGACATCTGGAGAAGGTATTTTGAAAATAAGCCGGAAACCGTCCTTATGGAAGAGGATAACAGATTTAACCATATCAAAGAGGATATGATGAATGAACTGAATGCTATTAACGAATGCTTTGTTCATGAGGACAGAGAAAGCATAGAAAAGATTATGAATAAGATAGAAAATGCTGAGAATATGACGATTCCGGAGAAGAGCATGATCATAGAAGAATGTAAACTGGCTATTTCCGATCTGTGATATTAAGATGTAGAATGTGTTGATGCTAAGAGTCGAGAACAGGTTTATATGGATATATGTGAAAAGGTTCAGGAGGAATATCCGGAATATACTATGCAGATAGTTATGGATACGGATTTCAGCGAGTAAAAAACACCGACCGGACAGTGATATGACTGTACGGTCGGTGTTTTGCTTAAGACTCTGAATTATACTTATGCGCCTAGTGCTTCAAGCTTCTTTTTTAACATCGCTATTTCAGCATCTTTCTCGGCGATAGTATTATCTTTTTCGGCGATAGTATTATCTCTCTCAGCAAGAGCATTATCTTTCTCGGCAATGGTATTGTCTTTCTCTGCAAGAGCATTATCTTTCTCGGCAATGGTATTGTCTTTCTCTGCAAGAGCATTATCTCTCTCGGAAATTTCTTTCTCGTATTTTTCACGAATAACTTTTTTTTCATCTTCGATTATTTCCTGTAATGCT
>CACYCJ010000027.1 GCA_902772925.1 uncultured Lachnospiraceae bacterium | reverse complement strand
TGAAAACAGTAGCATAACTAATACCCCCATTTTTAAAAAGAGCGGCATAAAACGCCACTCTTTTCCTCTGATTATTTTACAATGATCTGCTCCGCATATTACCCATATCTACACACTCTCCATCTGCATCACTGCTGCCAGGATCTTTCTTTCATCATAGTTTTCTTTTTGTTGCTCAGCTAATTATACAACTCTTCTAATGTAATAAGTCTAATTTTGTCTGATTGGGCATTTTCTTGTACCCATTTTGAAAAACCGGATAGGGAGAATAGCAAAAACTCTACTTCCTCATACCGTTTGTCGATAAGGCCGCGTCTGTCTATCAGGGCTTCGTATACTTCCTTATCAATCACTTCATTTTTGAACTTGCACTCTCCTAGTACAGCCTTTTTATTAACATTATCAATTCCAACCACATCAATGTCCGTAGGTATATGATCATGCCCCGGTCCCCACCAGCTACCTACATTTGTAACAATACAATTCAGATTACCATCTAATCCCTGTGACAGGGTGTAATACCTGCACATATCTTCAAAAACTTTACCCATAAAGGAATGGATCTTATCTTTTACATAGTTTTTATAAAAGACCTCACCACGATCCATCTCAATTGCAGCTCTCGCTCCCGGAATAAAGGAATACCAGAACCGGTACATGTTATCTGTCACTTCGTAAACACTTCGCCTATTGTTCTCTTTCTCGGTCATAGGCGTGATCTTAGAGATAATACCCACTGTATCTAAACTCTTCAAAACATACGATAGCGCCGCAGTTGTAACGTGTGCCTTGTCAGCAATCTCAGTTACTTTATTGGCTCCACTGGCACATACTTCGATAACGGTATTGTAAGTGTTGATAGTTCTAAACTCCTGTATAAGAAGATTCATCGGTTCCTCATATAAATATCCCGATGTTGTAAAGAAATTCCTGATCAGGTTATCATCCAATGTGAGCTCATCATCAAAAAGTGTCAGGTATTTTGCGACTCCACCAGTAACACCAAATACAATTGCTTTCTCTTCAGCATTATACCTTGGAACAAACTCAGCAGATTCAATATAATTAAATGGTCGTAAGAAAATCTGATTTGTTCGTCTCCCAAACAATGGGCTTTTCTCGTTCAAAATCTCCTTCTCCATAAAACTGATTGCAGAGCCGCATATGATCAGATAGATATTCCTGGATGCAAATATCGTATCCACTGCAACCTGAAACCTTGACAGAAATGATTCATCAGCTTCAGCAATATAAGGAATCTCATCAAGTGCGATTATTATCTTCTCTTCATCTGCAAGATTACCGACAAACCGAAAAAATGCCTCCAAATTATCAACAGATAGTCCTTCCATGTTTGGAGCAAGATCAGCTATCACTTGAGAAGACCATTTTTTCACATTGTCCTCTATTGAGGTTTTGCTCGCAACATAATAAGATGCCTTTTTACCTTTGATAAATTCTGTTATTAAACGGGATTTGCCAATTCTGCGACGGCCATATATGACTGTCATTTGAAATCCCGGCTTTTTATATGTGTCTTCAAGAACTTTAAGCTCGTTTTTTCTTCCAACAAACATAGCTTCACCCCCCTTGCTAAATTTCATTTTACTAAAATATATTTTAGCATATGTCAAGGCTTTGTCAAGATTAAATAACTCAGACAGCAAATATGGCATCTGTTTCGTGTGAACAGCTCTTCCCATCGTGTAAAAAAAGATCGGTAGCCTATGATTCTACCGATCTGCTGCTTATGCCAAATAATTTATACATCTTCTGACTATCTGGGAATACTCAATACTATACTTCATAACACTCCCAGCTCTTTCTCAAGATCATCGGAAGAAATAGTCCCTTCTGTACATACCGATGCCTTGATTCTGTTTTCTTACAGATACCGCCGTTCTTTACGACTCGGATCGATCTCCACATCATCCCGGTATTTGGTATCGTCACTCTCAAAGTAATAGCTGACGGAAAGTCCGATGGCAACGAGCGTGAAAATATTCCAGATTGCAAACAACAGATACCGGTCTCTTCCCAGGCAGCCATTGCCGATAATAAATAAAAATGTGGAAGATACCAGAAGCAGTATGGCAACGACTATGCAGATATTGCACAACAG
>CACYCJ010000026.1 GCA_902772925.1 uncultured Lachnospiraceae bacterium | reverse complement strand
TCCAAGCGATTTGTATGGAGAGTACTTATATAATTCTGAGTTTTCTATATCTTCAATTGAACGACTTACTACACCTAGCTTATGGAGTTTCTTCCATATTGTCTTAAATTCGTTCTCATAGCGTGATCTATCGTAGTAATCATGATCTTGTATCCCATTATTGCCATTCAGCAGTCTGTACCTTCCATCGGCTGCCATGTGTTTAATCAGGAAGGATTCAAGATCAAGCACAACTGACTTGTTAAAGTCTTTATCGCTTATTATTCTTATTTCTGTAAGATTCTGTTTTCCTGTACTGCCCAAATGTTGCTCTGTACGTCTTGCAGCATTTACAGTTTCTCCGACATAAGCTTCAGTATCATTATTAAGCACGTAAACAACAGGCCAGTTCTCACCGACCTTGTTGTTGTAATGCCGAAGGCTTCTTATTTCCCCAACAGAGCTTATTTCGAAGTCAAATCTATCTATAAATGCCATTTCAGTTACAGTTTATCGTACTTTGTACTTACTCCCTTAGCTTTATCTACAGGATACTTTTTCTTGGTCTTCTCAAGCTTGTCCAGCACTATCTCTTCAATACTTACATCCAGTTTATCTGCGAGCATAATGCAATATGTCAATACATCTGCTAGCTCTTCACAGACTTCCGCTCTATTAAAACTATTATTCCACTGAAAGCACTCCAGTAATTCTCCTGATTCTATACTTATAGATTTTGCCAAATTCTCTGGCGAATGAAACTGATCCCAGTCACGTTCATCATTGAATTCACGAAGTGCTTTTACTAAATCATCCATAATCTCCCTCTTAAACTGGGTAAAGTTGCAATAAGGAATAATTATAGTACCAAAATGCGATTCTTATTTGCGTGTGCTTTTCAAGGCCTCTACTACTTCAATATCCGCAGGTAGCCATTCAACTGAATCAATATCATCCATTCTAAGCCATTTCGCAGCCTCATGCTCCATCAATGTAATGCTATCTGACTTAAGTGTACATAGATAGCAACTCATTGTTAGATGAAAAGAAGGATAGTCATAATCAACTACATGTAGTAACTTGCCAACTGAAATTTCTGCTTTAAGCTCTTCTTTGATTTCTCTGATAAGTGCTGCTTGCTCAGATTCTCCAGACTCTATTTTTCCGCCTGGAAACTCCCACCCATCTTTGAACTCGCCATAGCCTCTTTGGGTGGCAAATATCATTTCATCCTTTACTATTATTGCTGCTACAACTTTTATTGATTTCATACTCTTCTCACTTTGTCAGGTAATCATATACATCTGCTCTAACCGCATTCCGAAGTCTAAGCTTAAAGTTCATGATTGGCCAGTCAATACCATTCTTATCCTTTATTGTTGTCTCTTCATGTGCAATTGGGAATACACGTCCCATATAATAGAAATCTGCACCTTCTCCATCACTCTTCTTTATAAATAGATATAGTTTCAAATTATTTGCTTTAAAATTGATTATTTCTTGGCTCTCAGGACTGCTTTCAGAAACCCTGCTCCGAGTCATCCAGCTGAATACTTGCGGATCTATAAATCTATCTTCGTACTTCGTTGTTTCTGATATATCTTCTTTTTTTTCATACGTTACGAAGATTGGGCAAGTGTTATATTTAATTCTATATCCATAAACAGTAGAACTGTCGTCCCTCTCCCAGTTTAGAATCCGGCAAACATCTCTGCGCGAATACTTTTGATACAAAACTAATCCGTCTTCATCTGTCAAAGAAAACCAATCTTGGTTTCTCTGTACGCCATAGTCAATCAAGTCCTTCATTGCCGTAATGAAAGCCCTATCTCTTTCTGCCATAATGTGTAGTTCTTTAAGATAATAAGCACATCGAAGTTCCTGTGGTTTTTTATCAGCAACTTCTCTTTCAAAAATATTCACAATTTCATATTTTTTTCTGTCACCTTGGGTATTTATAAACGACTTGTTAAGTACTCTAATAGCAGATTCATAATCCTGCTGCCTATAGACAATATTATATTCATTAAGGCGTTTTTTTGCTCTATACGGATCTATTAAACCTTCTTTGATGAGCTCTTCCATTATTAAAAGCTCATGCGGCCTCTTCCCATTAAGAATTTGAGTGGAAATAAAGTCAAGAGTTTTGTTTTGTTGTTCGGTAAATGTAGGTAGTCCACTGTTTGGATCAATTCTCGATACAACTTCGTAATAGGAGGTTTTTTTGCTATTTTCATACTCAGTAAACAGCAGAGGATCCACCTCACCATATTTGTAGAATTCTTGTATTGTAGGCATTCTCCCAAGCCTATCGCGGAGAATAAAGTATTTTTCTTTTAAAAATGTGAGTGGTGTCTTTGATTTATCAATTGCTTTAAAAATTGCCTGTTTGGAGATTTCATCAAAATGTATTGTGGAACAACCCGGAATAATACTTGACCCCTCCATGAGATACTTTCTCATATTATCCTTGTTATAAGTCCTATCACCTGATAAAGCGATAGGAATCAAAAAGTTGTTAGAATAATTTCCAATAAAGTCAAGAATTACAACATACTCTTTCCCCTCATTTTTCCTTAAGCCTCTTCCTAGTTGCTGAATAAAGACAATTGCACTCTTTGTAGGCCTAAGCATAATAACTTGATTGACTTCTGGAAGATCAACGCCCTCATTGAAAATATTAACAGTAAGTATATAGTCTATAACATCATCTCTATCGTCGCTTACAAGCCGGTCAATAGCTTCCTTCCTAATTTCATCAGGGTCGTCACCGGCTAGTGCTACAGTTTTTAATCCTTTATCATTAAATTTATCAGATAATGCCTTTGCCTCCATTACAGAAGAGCAAAATATTAATCCCTTGACTCTATCTCCTGAAAAGCCATAATACTTTGATTGCTCAATCACATAATCTACACGCTCATCTCTAGTAAGTTTATTGAAAAGTGTTAAGTCCCCTTGCTCAACTCTTTTCATTAATTCATCTGCATCCAATTCATCATCAAACGCAATATCCTTTATACCAAAATAATGAAAGGGACATAGCAAATCATTTTCTAGCGCCTGTTGGAGTCTAATTTCGTATGCAATATTATGATTAAATAATTCATAAATATTGCCTTCATCTGTACGATCAGGTGTTGCTGTCATGCCCAGCCAGAAACAAGGGTGAAAATAATCCATAACCTTTTGATAACTTGGTGCAGATGCATGATGTACTTCATCAATAACAATTGTTTTGAACTCGTTTTTATCAAAGCGCTCCAAAACCTCATCTTTTGATACCATTGTTATCATCGCAAAGACAAAGTCTGCTTTCACTATAGAGTCATAGTCCTGATCCTCACCTGTGAGTAATGACATGGATCTACTGGAGCCAAACACTCTTTTATACGATTTAAGTGCTTGTCGAAGAATCTGTTTTCTGTGAACAATGAATAAGGTTTTTCCCTCGGATGGAAGAGCATCTCTAACTCCAAAAGCAGATGCGTAAGTTTTTCCTGTGCCAGTTGCAGATATTAAAAGCGCCCTGTCTTTGCCCTCTTCAATAATTTTTTTAAGACTTGACGTAAAAGCTACTTGCATTGAATTAGGACTTAGTCGATACGCCTCAAATGACATCTCATTCTGCTTTGATGCTATCTTTCGCTGTTTTCTAACGATATCAAACTTTTGCCTGTATTCATTGATAAAAAATGCGTAATCATACGAATACTCACTGTTCCAGAGCGAATCGAACTCAGTACAGATTTTTTGGGCGAATTCTCCTTTTTCAGTTGATACAACTTTGGCATTCCATTCCTGATTTACAGTTAATGCACTCTGTGTCATATTGGAACTGCCGATTATTATTTTATATAGCCCATTATTCTCAAAAATATAACCTTTCGTATGGAACCCCTGACCTTTTTCAGCTGAATACATACGTAAGGTTATATTCTCTAAACTAGCAAGTTTATCAAGTGCATCTGGTTCACTGAAGCACAAGTAGTCTGTAGTTAATATTCTTCCAGGAATGCCTTTTTTCTCTAGCTCCTGGAGAGTTTGAAGCAGAGGTACGATTCCTCCCTCTGTAATAAAGGCAACGCTAATACAAAACTCTTCACAATCTAATAATTCACGATCAATTACACTGAGTACCTTCTGCCCTTGACGATAGTTATTAATAATAAATTCGGGTCTATATGCAAGATTAGAATTGTTTTGATAATCAATGAATGCATCAGCGGCACCAGTTAAAATACTATTTTTCTCATTAATAATTCCACCTATGCTGTTTAATGCTTCAATGCGATTATCTAATGACATCATCGTTTTTTCCTTTGTTCTATATGCTGTGCAGGATAACATTTTTATCTAGCTGTTAATTATTATTATATAGCAGCATCTACAATTTCTGGCGTATTTTTCACAATTATATTAATGTAGTATCCTGCAGAGCTAGAGTTTTTCCTTATTCTTAAGTTTCTTATCTCCAAATACGTATTCTTCCTTATCATATATAATTGTAATTATCTTGATATTACTGACCTCCGTTTTGCCGTAATGCAATCATCATAAGAAGCACCTCACGCATGTCCACTGTTAACCTGCTCTCACACTCTTTCTTTAATTCATCTGGCACTCCGTAATATGCTTCAGCAATTGATCCTGCAATACATGTAAGCGTATCGCAGTCCCCGCCTAATGATACTGCTGTCCTGATGACATCCTCGAAGTCATTTCCCTCCATGAATGCTGTTATTGCTTCTGGAACTGTCTCCTGGCACGACTCCACATGATAGTAATTTGGTCTTATCTCGTCGCAGGTTCTGCTGAGATCGTATCCGAATTCACTGATGATATAGTCTTTTATTTCTTCCTTGTTGCTGCCTGTGCGGGCCATGAATATCGCAGATGCTGTCGCCTCTGCTCCTTTGATTCCTTCCGGATGATTATGTGTGACCGCGGTAACCATACGCGACATAATCTTTGCATCGGTTATATCCTTGGCAGCAAAACCAGCCGCGCTGACTCTCATCGCGGCTCCATTACCATAACTCTTATATGGCTGAGGGTTTCTGTCCTTCAGCCATTTGCGAAACATTCCTCCGTACCCAGCATCCGGATACAAGTTTCCCAACTGCTGCATGTATCTCACAGTCATCTGCGAAAGATCGCTGTGATCCGGCTTACTCTTCAAGATCGCCTTCGCCACCGCCAACGACATGATACTGTCGTCGGTTGGTGAGCACTTATAGGTGAGGAACTCAAACTCCTTACTCTTGATATTATTCCATTCAAAGCGGGACCCAACGATGTCCCCAATAATCGCTCCTAGCATGTTAATGCTCCTTATCTGTAGTATGATTCCAGCTGTTCGAGAGTCAGTTCTATACCGCACCGACTAAGAGCAGCTTTTCTGTCATTATACAATTTCCTCAGCACAGGCACTTTATCCTCAAACCGGCCATAATGAAGAAGGTTATGACAGTGGCTGCAAAGTGATACAATATTCTCCATCACATCCACGCTGTAATCGAAATCTCTATATCTGCTGATCGGAATCAGGTGATGCGGCTCTGTATATGGCTTCCCATTCTTCCGAAGGAAAGTCCGATCAGTCTGGTTGTATTCGCAGTGATAATCCGCATGCTCCAGGGCATCCGCTGCCC
>CACYCJ010000025.1 GCA_902772925.1 uncultured Lachnospiraceae bacterium | reverse complement strand
TTTTTTATTCTGCATTTTCTTCAAGATAATCTACGATATCCCTTACCGTACGAAGTGTGGGAATCACACGGTCGGGGATTTCAATCTCAAATTCATCCTCAAATGCGGATATGATATTGATAACATCAAGTGAACTGATCCCGAGATCATCAACAAGTGCGCTGTCCATAGTTATCTCAGATCCGCTTTCAACATACTCCTCAAGTATTTCTACAACCTTATCAAACATAACAAAACTCCTCCCTTAAATTTATGTTAGTATTATTATATAACACAATATAACATATAGAATATATTATTCAACACTTACTGTGGAATATTCTTATATCTTACGATCTTTTTGCTTGCATTTTTTATGAATTCAACCTCACGAAGCTTAACAGACGCAACCTGCTTATAAATGGGGCGTCCCTCGTTTACCTTCAGCATAAGCTCATCGAAATACTCCTGCTTTCCGAAGTATTCCTCCTCGGGGAAGATTTCGGCAACAATCTTCGAATCCTTTTCATATACCAGAACCTCGTTAACTCCCGGATCTATCTGGAAGCCTTCCTCAAGCTCTTCGGGTGAAATGTTTTCGCCGTTGCTGAGGATGATAAGATTCTTCTTTCTTCCCGTAAGGAAAATGAAGCCGTCCTCATCCACATAGCCGAGGTCTCCTGTATAATACCATCCGTCCGTGAGTACATCCGCGGTCGCCTCGGGATCCTTGTAATAGCCCTGCATTACAACAGGTCCCTTGAAGAGGATTTCGCCCTCATCCGAAACCTTTACCTCAGTATCGACAACTACCGGACCGACGCTTCCGTCCTTCTTGAAATGATTTCTGTTAATGGCAACACAGGGTGAACACTCCGTTGTTCCGTAACCGTTCATTATCTCTATGCCGAATTTTCTGAATTCCTTTACATAGAATGTGTTGAGCGGAGCGCCACCGCTTATGATATATTTCAGATTTCCTCCGAAGGAAGCAAGTATCTCCTTGAAGAGAAGTCTTCTCCTGTCGATTCCGATCTTAAGAAGTGCCTGGGTAAGCTTTACAGCCTGGTTAAACTTCTTGGTCTGATCACTTTTTTCGATGCCGCTCATTATCCTCTTATAAAATGTTTCTATGAAAAGCGGAACGAGCATTACGAAATCAGGCTTTGCCTCGATTATATCGTCCTTTACCCTTTTCAGGCTCTTATTGAGGAAAATGTTTGCGCCGTAATTAAATGACATGAATACAGCCACGATAAGTCCGAAGGTATGATGGAAGGGAAGCACGACGATAGTGGATTTTCCTTCGGGATTAAAGAGTGCCGATGCGCTGTAGATCTCGGAAACTATATTTCCGTGACTGAGCACAACGCCCTTGCTTCTTCCCGAGGTTCCGGATGTGAAGAAGATGCTGGCTGTCTCATTTTTTTCGGGAGCCTTAAGCTTATATCCGTCTTCCTCCTCTTCGATTGCCTTCATAAATTCCTTAAAGGTAGTAACCTTCAGCTTATCACTTGCGGTTACAATGTCACTATAGGTCTTTGAGATGATGACCTCGGTAACATCGGCTTTGTCGAGAAGCCATTCCACTTCACCCGCGGGAAGCTCCTTATCTATCGGCACAGCCACATTTTTGCTTGTAACGGTTCCGAAATATGCGACCAGCCATTCATAGCAGTTCTCACCGATTATGGCTATATGCTTTCCGGTTCCGTAATTCTTATCTATCCACGATGCCGCCTTCTGAACCTCTGAGTAAAATGTGGCATAGGTCTTTTCCTCGATGCCGTCCTTACCCTTTCTGTATCTGAAGGCAACCTCATCCGGCATTTCATTTTTCTTTATCTCCAGCATTTCCGCGAGAGAATCAATCTTCGGAGCTATTTCGTAATAAGGATAGGGTTTATTTTTCATATCATTTCTCCTCCGCTTTTACTTATTTTTCTTTTTCTTCTTTTTGAACCACTTATCGGGTGTTGTGAGTTTAAGTACTATCTTCATGATCTTCATACCGAACTTAGTGCTTACAAATATACATAATGCGGTAAATACAACTGTGATAAGTATAAACCAGAAGGGATTTATGACAGGTGAAGGCGGGAATATCGCTCCGACCACTGCCGAAACCCATACCACGAGAATCCATTGAATGATATAAAAAGGTATGATAAAGGTTGATATCCTGAGCATAAATTCCATGAATTTCGACGCCCCGATAAGCTTGCACAGATAATATGTGAGACTTATCAGAACCAGCGCAATGCTTACCAGAAGCACTACATTGGGAAGATCCGTAATATAAGCATTAAGAGGGCTGACAAATATTCTGATCACATCCTGATCATAAGCCTTAAGAAATACCACAAAGGCTATAAATACAGCAGCCGATGCAAAAAGCATTGTCCTCATAATGACCGCTCTTCGCTCTTCGTCGGACTTTTTCAGTATCTCGCCGAGAAGTATTCCTATAGACGGGAATATAGCCCATGATAAAAGAGGAAAACAGCTTGTATCACTTACATATGCAAAATTACCGACTATCGAAGCAATGTACCTGTTGGTAATATGCTCATGCAATATCGGGGTAAGAATGGTATTGGCAGTCAGCATAACAATGCAGACAGAGATAAGATCAGGGGTCTTTATCTTAAGCTTTAACATTAAAGAATAGAACAGGAAAAAGATTCCCACAAAATAATAAATATCCGATTGAAGACTGAAGTCAACAAAATCCAGAAATTTATATTCGGCAACAATGCTTCCCACTGCACCGGGAATGATAAATCTTAAGATATTAAGCAGAGCTCCTATAAGGATAAACTGTACGCCCTGTTTTCTTATCTTATCCGGCTGATTCTTTCCGCCTCCGATGCCGAACCCCATACACATCATGAATATCGAAGGACCGAACGCGCAAAGACCTATGATCTGATCTTTTAATTTCATCACCGAGTCTGTAGCGTATCCGTAATCCGAGAGCATCTCCATTACATGAACCGTCGGAAGTCCGACGATTGCTATCGCCTTCAAAAGCTCAAATTCACCGAATCTTGTGAGCGGTTTCTTTTTTTCTTTTACTTCTGTTCCCATAATTCCTCCGAATTCATAATTACTGTCTGGTCCATGATGAAGGCGCAAA